>CAZTLI010000150.1:0-3532 GCA_964614375.1 uncultured Anaerolineaceae bacterium | reverse complement strand
GAAGGGATAAGAGAGAGAATGCTCAATCGACGTTTATTGTGGATTGTTTTGCTCATTTTTACGCTGGTTCTGGTGGGCTGTGAAGAAGATTTAGCCGCGCCGCCCATCGTGACCAATCCAACCGCGACGCCCAACACCGGCAGCACAGGCGGGGACTCCTCAACCGTCCGCACCATCGCCTTAGGCAACGGGTATGGCGCAGAACGGGCCTTCTGGCAGGTTTATTTTAATGCCCCCACCGGCAGCAGCGACGCATCGACCTATACGGGCGCAATGGACGAAGTATTGGCGGCGGCGATAGACGGCGTGCAAGCGACCCTGGACATCGCCGCGTTTGAGATGAACAATCGCCCGATTACTGACGCCATCATCCGGGCACATCGCCGCGGCGTGCGGGTGCGGATGGTGGTCGATAACGAACATGGAATCACGGTCAATGCCCAAAACCGTGAAGATTTTGAAGATACGACCCTGTGGGAAATCCTCGATGCCGGTGTGCCCATTGTCGATGATGACCGCAGCGGCCTGATGCACAATAAATTCATGATTCTTGATAGCACCGTCGTCTGGACAGGTTCATGGAATTACACCATCAACGGCAGCTATCGCAATAACAATAATGCCCTCGTGCTGCGGTCACGGCGCGCCGTCGAGTCGTATCAGGGGGAATTTGATGAAATGTGGGCGAATGGCGAAGGCGGGCAGTTCGGCAGCACATCCCCCGGCGGCAACAGCGTCAGCTATACGCAGGATGGCGTCTCGGTACAGATTTTGTTCGCGGCTGAAGATGATGTCGAAGGCGAAATCATCCGCCGGATTCAAGGCGCGACGAGTCAAATCCGCATCATGTCCTTCGCGCTCACATTAGATAACATTGGCGATGCCCTGCTGGAACGGATGGACGCGGGAGTCGCCGTCAGTGGTGTGTTCGACAGCGCGCAGGCGACGACTCGTTTCGCCGAGGGGCCGCGTCTGCTGTGTGCGGGGGCAGACATTCGCATCGACGGCAATCCCTATAAGCTGCATCACAAGGTCATCATTATCGACAATCACACCGTCATCACGGGTTCGTTCAATTTTTCGAGCAACGCCTCGACCAGCAATGACGAAAATGTCATCATCATCACCGACCCGACATTGGCAGCGCAGTACATCGCCGAATTTGACCGTCTGATGGCACAGGGCACAGCGCCCGGTGACCGCGTGACCTGTTAGCTAACGCGCGTAACCTTTTCGCTATACACCGCTTCTATAATGCAGGATAGTGAAGCAAGTCCCTATTGGAGAGGTGTGTGATGAAAACACGCGATGTACTAACCGGCTTACTGATTGTCCTCTTGGCGGCGGTGGGTATGGTTCTGGCGCAAGATGGCGGCGAGATAGATGAAGATGTCGCCCGCCTGCTGGAAAATTATACCTTCCGCCCCATAGATGATATTGTCGATACCGACTTGATTGTCACCAATTTTGCCAGCGATGGCACGGCGACCCTGCCGATTGTGACCAGCGTTCCGGTGGCCTGCACGATGGTCTATGGCACGACGCCGGCATTCGGTCAATTGACGCTCGACCAGGATATGGCGGGCGGCACGCATTCGGAACACAATCCGCTGCTGGCAGGGCTTGAACCGGACACGACCTATTATTTCCGCGTGCAGGGTGTGGACGCGCAGGGGGTTGTCTATATTTCTGAGGTGATGACCTTCACCACGCCGCCGCAAGACGAAACCGAAGTCACCAATCTACTCTCGCCCTTGATGGGCGCGCAGGTCATTGGCTACAGCAGCGCCTTCGGTGACGCGGCTGCCGACTCGCGCTGGGGTATCGGCAGCGCCTTCGATGGCAGCAGCAATTCAGCCTGGTCATCCGCCGGGGATGGTGATGGCGCATGGGTTGAGGTGCAGTTGGGGCAGCGTTCGTTGATTACCGGCGTCGAATTCTGGACGCGGGCGATGAGCGATGGCACGGCGCAGATTTTCGAGTTCACCGTCACGACGGACAGCGGCGCGGTTTATGGCCCCTTCACGCTGCCCGATGCCGACCAACCCTATGCCTTTGAAGTCGAAATCGAGGCTTCGACACTGCGTTTTGATGTCACCAGCAGCAGCGGCGGCAACACTGGCGCAGTCGAAATCGCGGTCTATGGTGAACCGCTCGAAGACGAGTAAATCACATACCGCAACCAGGGCGATAAGTCTATTTAATTAGCAGGGGCGCGCCGTGTGGGTGCGCCCCATTTTTTGTAGATAGTCTTACGGGTCGCGCGGCTGGTCGGTGTCGCGCGGCTGCGTCAGGTTCGGTGGATTGGTGCGCCCGATTTGATGTTCGCTGGCATCGCCACCAATGCGCGCCGATTTCTGGCGTTCTTCTTCGATGAATTGTTCCAGCGTGGCGGGCGTGCGTATCGACTGCCCCCACTGTGCCGTTTCATCGCTCATGACCTGCAATGTGCCTTCGGTGAAGGCGCGTAAACTGGAGCGATAAATCAGGTCGTCCATATCGTCCATGGGCGATTGGGCATCGGCGACTTCGATATTTTCCAGCGCCGACTCATAAATCGTAATCATGCGATCCCACTGATACAGGTCGGCAAGGGTGTTGAAGAACGCCCCCAGCGCGGGCAATACCACCGCCATTATCACTAAAAACGTCACCAGCCCTTCCAGATTGCCACAATCCGCGGGGGCAGGTGTTACACTACAGCGCGCCCCGCTGATAAATGAGGATTGTACAATAAACCCGGCAGCCGCCGCCGCCACCCCGGTGAAAAAGGCAATCGCCGCCCGAATGCGGTTGACCTGACTGGCGGCAAGCCGATGTTTTTTGACCGTGCTCTGGTAATATTTGCGCTGATCATCGAGCGAGAATATGTTAAACAGTTCGTAACGTGCTTCCATATCTTTACGGGATAAACGTGCCATGTGTGACCTCCTCAGGTGGCTACCGGCGGCTGCCGCATTTTATCGGGAAAGATGCCGCGATTGATGTCTGCGGCGCGCGAGGCCAGTAACTGCCGTCGTTCGTAACCATCGACCTCATCGTAGGGCGGCATGTTCATCAGATAGCGGAAATATTCACGGCGCATATTTTCGGCACGCCGCCGATTGCTCAACCACAGCGCCATGCTGGGTTCACGCCCGCTGATGGTCGCCAGATAGGTCGTCAGCAGCGCCACCAATGTCTCGATGAAGGCGAAGACGGGCACCCAATTGGGATTACCGGTGAGGGTCAACGCTTGCAGCGAGCCGATGAGGGTCGCCAAGGTCGCCAGCACCATAAACATAATCTGGTACATGCGGTAGCGATTTTGCTGGGTTGCCGCGCCATGATCGCGTTCACGAAACAGGCGCATCAGCTCATGATCGAGAAAGTCCATATCTTCTTCAATGCGTTTCAACGCATCCGGGTCAACGTGCGCCATCTGCTTCCGCAGTTCGGCACGGTCAACCAGTTGATAACCCAAATTCGGCGCTTCAGGAAAACGCAGTTGTGGGAATTGTTTGGCCCATGCCGGCCAATTCTGCCGAAATCC
>CAZTLI010000149.1:0-11288 GCA_964614375.1 uncultured Anaerolineaceae bacterium | reverse complement strand
ATGGATGGGACGTATGTCATTCTGGTGGAGCAAGTGGCGGGGACAGGGACATACATACTCGGCATTAGTTTGACACGGACATTTGAACTGGTTGATGGTGCGGGGCAGCATACAGGCGAAATCAGTAATGTGATTCCGGCGCAGCGCTGGGCGTTTGAAGGCCGGGCAGGACAGGTTATCACCATCACGATGACTGCCGAAAGTGGCACACTGGACCCCATCGTCCGCCTATATGATGCACGCGGCGCGCTGATAGATGAAAATGATGATTCTGCCGACATTTCGATGGGGCGTGATTCGCAGCTAGCACAGGTGCAGTTGCCTGCTAACGGCTTTTACACGATTGAAGCAACCCGGTTTGATGGTGAAGGTCGCTATCGACTGATCCTGGTGACGACTTCGCCATAGTAATCACAATGGATCATTGCAGGTTACGAATAAGACAGCAACCTTGCAGTCCGTCTCGATGTCCTGAAGATGAGGCTGAATGCTGTTTACTGACCTGCTGACTTGCTAATAATACACTTCACCTTCTTCGGGCACATCATCAGATGTGGGCTGCATCTGCTTGTGGTCTGGATGACGGGCACGCATCTCGTTGCTGTGAAAATACCATGCTGCGGCAAGGGTCGCGGCAGTAAATAATCCACCGACCAGTATTCCCGCGACCAGGGCCTGAATGATACTGTTGTCGTTTGCGAGCGAGGTCAACACCATTGTGACAATACTGCCGACCATACCCACGCCAGCGACAAGGCCGGGGGGTGCCCATTCACGGCGAATCGCCAGATACATGCCGACCAGTACAAGGGCAAACAGCGCGAAAAAAATCAAGGCATCACCTTGCATAAGAGTCTCTCCTTAAGTAGAAAGCGGGCGCAAAATCGCACGGACGGGCGAACCACAGGCTAAATCGAGTTTGAGCGGTAGGGCGACCAATTCATAATCGCCATCGGGTACATCGCGCAGCATGAGCGATTCAAGATTGACCATGCCGTGCTGCCACAGGGCATGATGACAGGGCAGGTCTTTACTGTTGAAATCATCGACGGATGGCGAATCCAGTCCAATCAGTCTGACATTGAGCTGTGCCAACCATGTAATCAATTCCACACTCAAATGTGGAAATACATCCGGCCATTGATCATCGGGCAAACCGCTCACATGACTGTGAATCAACAACCGTTCCGCACCTGTCAAATCCACATGGGCAAAGTCGCCCGGCACAAGTGACCCGGTACGCCGCGTGACGCTGACGACTCGTGCCCGTCCCACATAATGCACAAGCGGCATTTCGGCAGCATACGCCCCCTCGCGCCGATAGTGAAAATAGGCGTCGGCGTGTGTGCCTGTGTGCGGACTGAATGTGACTGTCGTCAAATTGACCGATTCACCGGCGGCAATTTTGAGCAAAGGCACGACCTGATAGGGGCTGTCACCGGGCCAGACACTGGTTTTTGTAGAAATGGTGCGTGTAATATCGTATATCATGAATGCGTTCTTGTTTATTCTTAATAGTAAACCGAATTTCAGTGTAGCAAAATTAATGCCGATTTGCTTGTTCAGGCTTGTTTACCGATGTATCGAATATCTAATCGTTTTCTGCGCCTGCAATGCCGGAATATTCTTGCCCACAATCGGAAATTGAGTGCCTGTCAGATTGCCATCGTATAGGCTGTATTGATGCAATTAGTTACATAACATTACGCGCTTCTCGCCTGTTTTACAGGCGATTCTGAGCATCGCTGTGTCGCACAACCTGCCGTACCATTATCGTGAAATACCGTCACCGATATTGGGTTAATTGACTCCTTTCTGGTTTATCTGGCGCAATCTATCCCATCCCCGTACAATGGAGAACATATCCATATCCTGAGGAGGGCGAAAGCGTAATGGCAAAAGAAATCAAGATTGTGACCTTTATTGATGACCGTGAGGGGCGTGAAGACGGTGAAAGAGAACTCACCCGTCTGGTCAATGAAGGCTGGGAGATAAAGACTGCGGGTGGTGGCAGCGGCGCGGGCTTAGTCTGGGGATTTGTCATTTTACAACGCGAGACAGATACACCAGCAGGTCATGCGTGATCTATCGTCGCTGCTGCTTGTGTGGATAGGCTAATTGTTTGACGATGCGGCGGGCATGACGCATAATCGGCGCGGTTATTGAATACATACGTTTCTGGAGATAGCTGCATGACCATCGAATTATTTGATTTGACCGGAAAAGTTGCCCTTATCACAGGCGCATCACGCGGGATTGGGCAGACGATTGCTGAACAACTTGCCGCTGCGGGTGCGCGTGTGGTCATTTCGAGCCGTAAGCAGGAATCGCTCGATGAAGTGGCTGCCGAAATGGCTGCCAATGGCGCGGATGTGCTGCCTGTTGCCGCGCATAATGGGGATAAGGCGGCGTTGCAGGCGCTGGTCGATAAAACGGTTAAGCATTATGGCAAGGTCGATATTCTCGTTAACAATGCCGCCACCAATCCGCATTTTGGTAATACGCTGGAGGCTGAAGACAGCTTCTGGCAGAAAACCATCGAAGTCAACATCATGGGCAATGTCTGGTTGACACAAGCCTGCGTCGCGGTGATGCGCCAGCACGGGGGTGGCAAAATCATCAACGTCGCGTCTGTCGCGGGCTTACGGCCTGGTCAATTTCAGGGTATTTACAGCATGACCAAAGCCGCGGTCATCAGCCTTACAAAAACGTTCGCGATGGAACTTGGCGCAGACAATATTCAGGTCAATGCGATAGCGCCGGGTCTGGTGAAGACCTATTTCGCCAAAACCCTGTGGGAAAATGATGAACTCCGCAAGCAAGTCGAACTACGAACGCCTGTCGGACGACTCGGCGAAACCATTGACATCGCCGGAATCGCGGTCTATCTGGCGTCACGCGCGTCGGATTTTGCGACAGGGCAGGTTTTTGTGGTGGATGGGGGTTTGCTCGTGCCATCGCTGTAAACAGACCATCACGGCATAGCAAACAGACGTTGGAAAGGGGGGCAAAACACAACGGTGCGGTTTGAAATGTATACGGATAAAACGGTAAAACAATGCTTGAGTGCGATTAATGATCGTCTGCATCAAGCGGGCACAGCGTCACGCCCCGCGATGGATGGCTGGATAGAAAAGGGCGGGCGATTTTCGATGTCGATGTCCACGACGGTTGCCAAACGCTTCAACCGGATGACCAAACTACAGGGCACCTTGGAGCGCGAAGACAAAGTGACGATTGTTCGTGGTCATGTGCCCGACGGCCTCAGCAGAGAGGGTCAGGCGCTGGTGTTTGGGGTCATGCTGGTGCTGGGCTTGATTGTCTTGAGTCGGGGTAACGCGATTCTGGCGATCCTGGTGGTCGCTGTGGCAGCGGCGATGTATGTGCCATTTCGGGGTGATTATGAAAACAGCACCATCCTGATAAAAGAACTTCGCAAAATCCTCAATGCCAAAGATCGTCCACCCAAACGCACCCGGAAGAAATAGACGTATGTTGCAGCCACATTATAGATTGTGCTGTTCGCGAATGTGCGCCAGCAGCGCCGCGCTGCCTTTCTTCACTAAATCATAGACTTCATCAAAGCGATTGTTGTAATAGGGGTCGGGCACGTCTTCAACCTTGACCGTGCCCACGTCGTTGGCATAGCTCAAAAACAGGGTGAGTGCGGCATCCGACTCCACATTTAAGCTGTGGAGACTGCTAAGATTGGCGCTGTCCATCGCCAGAATATAATCAAATTTATCAAAGTCGCTGCGTTTGAATTGTCGGGCGCGCCCTTTGTGGACGATGCCATGTTTTTCGAGGACGCGCAGTGTGCCTGCATGAGCCGCTTCACCGACGTGCCAACTCCCTGTTCCAGCGGAATCAATCTGAAATCTGTCGGCTAGTCCCGCCTTTTGGACACTATCACGAAAGACCGCCTCTGCCATTGGTGACCGACAAATATTCCCCAAACATACAAATAACACATTGATCATCATCAAGCCTTGAAGGGATTAATCGGACAATTCATCGTCTGATTGTTCAGTGTCGTCAACTGAGTCCACTTCAGATTCGTCGGCAACCTTGTTTTGTATATCTGCGACGCCATTTTCGGATTCAACGTCCTGATAATTATCATCCTCATCGAACTCTGGCTCGTCTTCGGCATCAAAACCCGCAGCACTTTTGTGCCCGATCATCGTGATTTTGCCGTCGATAAAAGCGCCTTCTTCTGTGGTGAGGGCGGTGGCATGAATATCGCCCCAGATGCGTCCGGTACGCAATAGCTGCACTTTCTTGCCGTTTACGTTGCCGCGCACCGCACCGGCGATGGAGATATTGCGGGCATTGATGTCGGCCTCAATGCGGGCGGTTTCGCCAACGAGGACATTGCCAGTAATTTGCAGCGTGCCGGTGAATGTGCCGTCAATTCGCACGTTGCCGCTGCTGGTGAGTGAGCCTTCTATCGTGCAGCTTGCGCCGATGACGGTCTCGAAGCCAATGGGCTGCTGAATGGGCGGTAAATCCGGGCGGGTTCGACCCGCGCTCGTAGACACTTCGGATTCGCCTTGTCGTCGTGTACTGAAGAAAGACATACGTCCTGCCTTATGTGACCTTGCCAACGATTCGCCTTCACTATACAGCGACTCCCATCAGACTTCAATTGTGGGGAAACGAAACAGGGTGAGCCACTGCCCACCCCGTATATTGTCTTGATAGGGCGTGGCGCTAAAACAGGCCAACGATATTGCCGTCTTTGTCGATGTCCACTCGTTCTGCTGCTGGACTATCCGACAGACCGGGCATCGTTCGCATTTCGCCACACAGCGGATAAATGAATCCCGCCCCCACACTCGCCCGCACTTCGCGGATGGGCACGGTAAATCCTGTCGGCGCGCCTTTCAATGAGGCATCGTGACTGATGCTCAGGTGCGTTTTCGCCATACAGATAGGTAAATTACCAAAGCCATTGGCTTCATAATCACGTATCTGCCGTTCTGCCAGGGCTTCATAGCTGACGCCATCTGCGCCATAGATTTTTGTCGCAATCGTCTCGATTTTTTCTTTGATGGGTCTATCGAGGTCATAGAGGAATTTGAATGTGCCCGGTTCATCCGCCGCTTGCATGACCATTTCTGCCAGTTCAATCGCGCCTTTGCCGCCCTGTGCATGATGACGGCACACCGCCGCACCAATTGCGCCAGCTTCAAGCGCCAGCCGACGAATGGTTTCGATTTCTGAATCGTGGTCAGTATCAAACACATTAATCGCGACCACGGGTGTGACACCATGCAGTTTGATATTTTCGATATGTTTCATCATATTGGCGGCGCCGGCTTCGACATCGGCGGGATTTTCTGCCAACAGGTCTGCTGGCAAGTCTTTGCCGGCGACCACTTTGTACTTGCCGCTATGGGATTTGAGGGCGCGCACCGTGACAACCAGCACGGCGGCATCTGGCGTTAAGCCACTATAACGGCATTTGATATTGAAGAACTTCTCTGCACCGATGTCCGCGCCGAAACCCGATTCAGTAATCAGATAATCGCCACATTTGATGCCGATCATGTCCGCCAGTACGCTGCTGTTGCCGTGTGCGATGTTAGCGAATGGCCCCGCGTGGACGATGGCGGGCGTATTTTCCAGCGTTTGCATCAAATTCGGGCGCAGCGCATCTTTCATGAGGACAGTCATGGCCCCTGCGCCACCGATGTCCTCTGCCGTGACCGGTTTTTTATCGTTGGTCAGGCCAATGACGATGCGACCCAGGCGTTCACGCATGTCTTGCAGCGAGGTCGTCAGCGCCAGAATTGCCATGACTTCGCTGGCGACGGCAATATCAAAACCCGTTTCTCGTGGGATGCCCTCCCACTTGCCGCCCAACCCGATGATGATGTCGCGTAAAGCACGGTCGTTGGTATCCATGACCCGTTTCCAGGTGATGCTGAAGGGGTCGATATTCAGCGGATTGCCACGCATGAGACGATTATCAATCATGGCTGCCAGCAAATTGTTCGCGGCGGAAACGGCGTGAATATCGCCCGTCAGATGCAGATTGAAGGTCTCCATCGGTACGACCTGCGAATAGCCGCCACCGGCTGCACCGCCTTTTATGCCAAATGTTGGCCCCTGTGAAGGCTGCCGCAGTGTGAGGATCGATTTTTTGCCGATGTGCCGCATCGCCTGTGCCAGCCCAACCGATGTGGTGGATTTGCCTTCGCCCAGGGGCGTAGGGGTGATGGCGGTGACGTCGATATATTTAGCATTGGGGCGATTTTTGAGTTTTTCGACAACATCCATCCGCAGCTTGGCGACATAGGGACTGCCATAAATGTCCATGTCGTCGGGTTCGAGTCCCATTTGTTCCGCAATCCTGTGAATATGGACGAGTTGTGCCTTTTGTGCGATTTCGAGGTCGGATAGCATCGTGTACCTTTCCGTAGTATTTGTGCGAATAAAATTGTGCGTTATATGTCTAAGTGTAACAAACCAGCCCTATAATCGCCGCCATATCCATCATATTCAGGGTACGACATTTGTCAGCTTTGCGACGCGGGTTGTATAATGAACCAGATTCATGGAAAATAAAGATGTTTCAATTCATTTTACCTAACAAAATCAACGGGATGGAGACGGCCTCTCATGACGACCATCTGGACCTTGCCTCGAATTGAGTTACAAGCATTAACAACGGTTGAAGAAACGCGCCCTCTAGCCCTGTTGACCGGGCATCGTTCGTGGCAGGCTGTGGGGCCGATCCTCTCGGACTTGCCGATTGTGGTTCAGGCCGAACCGCATACGGCGGATATTCGCTTTTTAGAGAGTATGGCGGCGAATCTGCCGCCACAGGTTGAAGTGGTCTATGGAGTGGGCGGTGGCCTGGTGGCCGATGTCGCCAAATACATCGGCTGGCGGCGACAGATCCCCTCGGTCATTATCCCGACGGCGATTAGCGTTGATGGCTTTTTCACGGCGATTGTCGCGGTGCGTGAAGATGGCGTTGTGCGTTATGAAGAGACGGGCCCTGCCGAAAAAGTCATCATTGACTGGGATGTGGTCAGCAATGCGCCTGCACAGATTCGTGGGACCGGCATTGTTGAAATTCTCAGCATCGTCACCGGGCTGCTCGATTGGCAGTATGCGGCGAAGCACAACAAAAATACCCCGTCCACACGTTTTCAGCCCTGGGCCGCGGCGATGGCAGCAGGTATCGCGCAGCAGGCGTTTAAAATTGCGCGCGGCGTCGGCGAGGGACGGGTCGATTCGCTTCGTAACCTGCTTGATCTGATTTGTATGGAAGTGCAGTTGACCAACCAGCTTGGGCATAATCGCCCACAGGAAGGCAGCGAACAGTATTTTGCCTATGCCATTGAGCCGAAAGTGGCCCATGATGCCAGTGTGCCTTACGCCGATCTGGTGGGGCCGGGAATTTTGATTTCGGCGGCGCTGCACAAGCAGGATATTGCGCCGATTCGCGAAACTTTATCGTCGGCGGGGATTCGGTTAGGCCAGTTGCGCCCGGACGACATCATCGAGACCGTGAAACGCCTGCCGGGTTATGTTAAGCAGCACAAACTGCCCTATAGTATCCTGCATGATTTAGATTTATCGACCAGCAGCGTAATTGAATTGATCGGCACGACGGGGTTGGATATTAGTGGTGAGCGACCACTGTAATCTACCGGATAGATTGTTATAATGCACCAGCATAATGAGGGGCTTACTGCCCCTTTTTGATTTACAAACATTTGATGAGGGATAGGTCAATATGATCGGTTTTGGGACAGATGGCTGGCGCGCGGTCATTGCCGATACGTTTACTTTTGCGAATTTGCGGTTGGTGGCACAGGCCGTCGCCGATTATGTCAATGGTGAACATTCAGGCGCGAATCCACCTGAGGTCATCGTAGGCTTTGATACCCGTTTTCTCTCTGACCGTTTTGCAATTGAGACGGCGCGGGTGCTGGCTGCGAATGGAATCATCGTCTGGCTGACACGCTCAGACGCGCCCACGCCAGCCATTTCCTACACAGTCAAGGAAAAAAATGCCAACGCTGGCATCGTCATCACGGCGAGTCATAATCCGCCACGTTACAACGGCTTCAAACTCAAGGCGTCGTATGGCGGCGCCGCGACGGCGCAGCAATCCGCCCGCATCGAAGAACAGTTGCAGTTGATGGAGCGGCAGGGGCGCGGCCCCAACATGATTGATTATCAACGTGCGCTCGATACAGAAATGATTCGCCGCTTTGACCCGACATGGAATTATTACGAACATCTCAGTGGATTGGTGAACCTTGACCAGATTTCTGAGCGCGAACTGCGGGTGGTGACGGATGCGATGTGGGGCGCCGGGCGCGGGGCATTACAGAGCATCCTCTCGCGGGCACGCTCCAATGTGACGGAGATACGCGGCGTGCTCAATCCCGGTTTTGGCGGCATTCACCCCGAACCGATTCTGCGCTATTTGAATGAACTGGTCGCCGCCGTTCAGCGGGCACAGGCGGACGTTGGACTTGCGACGGATGGCGACGCGGACCGGATCGGCGCGGTGGATGCACAGGGTAATTTTATTGACCCGCATCATATTTTCGCGCTGGCGCTGCGCCATCTGGTCGAAGTTAAAGGGCTGAAAGGCGAGGTCGTCAAGACGGTTTCGACCACGCAGATGATTGACCGTCTGTGCGATAAATATGACCTGACATTGCACGAAACGCCTGTCGGATTTAATCATATTGCGGACTTAATGATGAACCGTGACGTGCTCATTGGTGGCGAAGAAAGCGGCGGAATCAGCATTCGCGGGCACATCCCGGAGGGCGATGGCATCCTGATGGGTTTGCTGCTGCTGGAAATTATGTCGCAGACGCGCGCCCCTTTGCATGAGATTGTGGCTGATTTGCAGGCGACCTATGGGCCAGCCCATTATGGCCGGTTTGACGCCCACTTGCAAAAACGTCTACCCAAGAAAGCAACTGTCGTCAACATGCTGGCGAATAACGCCCCGGCAACGCTCAACGGAGAGTCTATCAAACAGGTCGATACCAAAGACGGCGCAAAATTTTATCTGACCGATGGTAGCTGGTTGTTGATCCGCCCCAGTGGGACTGAACCTGTCCTGCGAATTTATGCCGAATCAACGACGCCCGACGCGGTGAACGCCCTGCTGGATGCAGGTACACAGATGGGCAAGCAGGTGATTGGAGACTAAAAACGGGCAGCCGATACAGGGCTGCCCGCTTATCTTTTGTGTTGATTGCCTGTCTAGCTGCTGCCGCGCCCCATGAGTCGATTCAAGAGATTGAACCAGAAGGGCGCGCCCTGGGCGATGGCAATCATCGTCGCGATCCAGCCGATGATTTTCTGTAACAACAAGCCTAACCAGTGGTCGGGATTGTTGCCCGGAAACAGATTCCAGAGGTTGCTGGTATCTTGCCGCAGGAGAACGGCATCAGGCTGGTCGCTGAGGTCTTGCCAATACCAGCCAATCGGTAGTCGCAAAGCCAGAATTTGTGAAACGGTCTGTTGTGCTGCTGCTGCTGATTGCTGCACATCTTCTAGTGTAACATCACTGTCACCGCCATTGGCGTCACCCGCGCTGCCTGTCTCCGTATCGCCACTGGTCGATTCTGAAGTGTCATCGCCTGCTGTTGTACCGTTTGTGGTGTCATCAGCGGCGGGCGCAGTAGCGGCGATTGTCTCTGCTAAATCAGTGGCACGGGCGGCGGCGGCGACCTGTTCCCGCAATAAGGGGTCTTCCCACAATGTTCGCGCCAGATTAATCGAATCGACATTGACGAAGATGGCGATGGCCAGCCCCAACGCCAGCGACATAAGCTGCAAGCGCTGGGTATAGGCTGTGGACGCGCGGTTCATGCCATCGTTGAACCATTTGACCAGTTTCTTTTGGGCTTCTTCAACCGTCTTTGATGCCCGCACAATGGTCTCGATAGCGATGCGGAAAGACTCGTTTCGCACTTTTTGCAAGCCCGCGATGAGTGCGCCAATGCCTTCGGGGTGGACTTCGGCCTGTCCGATTTCAAATTCAAGGTTGCCAAGCGCTTCTTTCAATAGTTCACCAAATTCGCTGTCTTGCATGGCGTTGATGGCTTCGGTGAGCTTATCCAACCCTTTACCGGTGGTCATGACTTCGTGCAGCAGCTCGCGCAGGATGCGCTTCTGCTGGCTGGTGGGCATCGCTTCGATGACGCGGTTCAGCGCACCAAACAGGAGTTCGTCGGCCTCGCCTTTAACGATGGATAGCAACACTTCCACGAATGTTTCCGGGTCTAGCCACGTCACATCGTTCAATTTGCCATCGGCAATTTCTTTCGCACGCTCCATTGTAATTTGCTCATCGGGCGGCAGATGTTCATTGACCAGTTGAATCAATGGATGGGTGAAAACTTTCGCTTGCAATTGCGCGTCGGTCAGCAAGACCTGAATACCCTGCCGCAGATGTTTCGCCCGCAATTTGAGCATATTGACAATGAGCGTGTTGATTTGTGTGACGAGGATGCTCAACAGGCTGTAGACAAAGATCATACCGATGATGACTTCAAGAATGGCGGAATTTAGCATCGTACATCTCCCCCAACGGTGTAGACAGACCGACCTCTAATTGTAGTGCGGGATGGATAATGCGGCAAACATTAGCTGGACAAACTAAACATTCACCATCGGTTCAGTTGGCGTCGGAGTCAGGGTCGGTGTGGGTGTATCGGGTGTGGTCGGGTCGCGGGTGGGTGTCGGCTGTGGAATCGGCGTGTCCGATGGGATTACGGATGGTGTCAGGGTGATAGTCGGCGCAGGTGTGGCGGTATCGGATGGTGTTGGTGTGGGATTCAGGGCGCGCAGTACGCTCTCGTGCATATAGGCGATGTTGATACGGCGGGTGGATGGATCATCGTCAATGACATACCATTCACTGCCGTCGGCGGCACGCCCCAATACGCACACCACATCGTTTTCAAAGAATGAGCCTATCGTCGCCCCGGCAGTGCTGGCACGGTCACGCACGCGGGCATTGGGCACTATGACGATGAAATCCTGACATTCCGGGAGGGGTGTCAACGTCGGCGGCGGAGTCGGGCGTTGGGCTTGAATTTCCTGTATCCGTTCGGCGGTGGCAGAAGCGATGACAATCGCCTGAGTCGCGGATTCGGCACGCCCCTGCCCACCACTGCGGACAAAATCCTGAAAGCCCGTCCATAGATAATACCCACCAAAGACGACGGCAACCGCCACAACCATGACGAACCATGCCGGAGGGCCATCATTACGGTTTGCGCCGAATCCCATCG
>CAZTLI010000148.1:0-11447 GCA_964614375.1 uncultured Anaerolineaceae bacterium | reverse complement strand
ATCCAGCTTCCGGCGGTCATCTGCCCGTACATGATGAGACCTTCGCGTTCCCACCGGTCGAAATTTTCCTGTGTCGCCCATGCCGGGACGATGTTGGTGTTGGCGATGAGGACACGCGGCGCATCTTCGTGCGTCCTGAACACGGCGACGGGTTTGCCGGACTGCACCAGCAGCGTTTCATCCGGTTCAAGGTTTTTCAGTGAAGCGAGAATGGCATCGAAACAGTCCCAGTTGCGCGCTGCTTTGCCCCGCCCACCATAGACAATGAGATTTGCCGGGTCGCCCGCCACCTGTGGGTCGAGATTGTGTTGAATCATGCGATAAGCGGCCTCTATCAGCCAATTTTTGCAGGTCAATTGTGTCCCTGTTGGGGGATGGATTTCGCGTGTCATTGTGTGTTCTCCTCAAAGTGCAGCTAAGGGCTAAACCTCTATACCGCCGCGTTCGCGCAGGGCGTTGTGCAATCTTTCGGTCAATTGTGCCGCCTGGGTGTGTAATTCGGTCAATGCCTGCGTCCATTTGCCGGCGCGGTCACGGTCTTTAACGCCTGTAGCGTTGATTTTGACGTTGAGGGTTGCGGCGTGCAGACACGCACCAGCCAATCCCCCGGCGGAACCCGCATCCGATACAGCATTGGTATTGCCAATTTCTGCGACCTCTGCCGCCAGTTCCAACACACGCACGGCTTTACGTGCCGATTCAAGCGGGACTTCAGCAGCATGACAGGTGGCGGCTTCGATTGCGTCGGCACGGGCGGCCTGTTGTGCTGCGGTGTCTTTAGGCAGGCGCAGCGCCGTGATGATACCTGTGAACGAGTCGGCATCTTCTTTGACGGCGTTTTGTAACTGCGCGCGTAAGGCATCGGCTTCTGCGGCAATATCGCGCATCCGGGCTTCGACATCGGCGTATTTTTTCTTGCCCATTGTCACACGCGCGACCATCGCCACCAATCCGGCAGCCATCGCCCCGGCATAGGCAGCGGCAGACCCGCCGCCGGGTGTGGGATTACTATCTGCCAGCGAGTCGAGGAAAGCGTCTGCCCCGCCTGATGGTGTTGATTCCCCACTTTGCAAGCGGGATTCAAGCACTTGTTCGGGCTGAAAGCCGTCGATTTGTAAATACCACTGGGCCGAATCAATCAATGCGCGCTGGGGGATGAGACCAACGACCTCGCTGCTTTCAATGCCGACGCCGTAACGGGCGGCTTCGCGCCGCACCATTTCGACCACGCGATGAAGCGGTGTGCGCGTGTAATCGGTCAGATTCATCGACACCTGCGCCTTATTATTGACGAGCAAGCCCAACCCTTTGACGAACCGCAGTCCGCCAGACGAGTGCCGGATGGCTTTAGCGATATTTTTGGCGATGTCTACATTATCGGTTGTCAGATAGATGTTATAGGCCACGAGTGGGGCACGCGCGCCGATGATGACCGCACCTGCTTTGCCAACTGCGGCGGGGCCATAGTCGGGGTCGCGTTTGGGATTGTGCCCGATTTCCTCTTTCAATAATTCATACTGCCCTTTGCGGACATCGGCGAGATTTTCGCGTTCGGGGCGGGTAGCCGCAGCTTCATAGAGATAAACCGGAATGCCCAGTTCTGTGCCCACACGTTTGCCCAACCGGTGCGCCAGTTCCACACAGTCGGTCATGGTCACACCTTCTATCGGGATGAAGGGGACGACATCTGTCGCGCCCATGCGTGGATGCTCACCTGCGTGTGTATCCATGTCGATGTGTTTGGCGGCTTCCACAATACCATTAAAGGCGGCTTCAACGACTGCATCTGGCGCGCCGAGCAGCGTAATGACCGAACGATTATGATCGGCGTCGCTTTCGTGATCGAGCACCTGCACGCCATCCACCGCTGCCATCGCATTGACTATCGCCTCTATGACTTCCGGGCGACGACCTTCAGAAAAGTTCGGGACACATTCAACCAGTTTTTTCATCGTTGCACATCTTTCGTGACATTCAATTGTGATTATGGCAATAAAATAGGCACGCGGATAGAACCTGCGCGCCCACTATTTCGCGACTCTGCTATAAATCGAGCGGTGATGCAAGATTATTGTGATAAATGCCCAAATCTATTCAGGTATTATGATGATGTTTGAGCCAGTTTTCGGCATATTCCAGCGCGTGTTCAGTGGCGGAGAAGACCACATCCTCGGCATAAAACACGTTATCCCGCCCAAATATCTGGATTGCGCCTGTGCGTTCCATCTGGTCGCGCACGGTCTGGCTGACTCCCGCGAGGATGAGCTTGCTGTCGTGATCGTGCAGCTGGCGGGCGTACTTTTCAAACAGTCGGATTCCAGTGCTTCCCAGATACTGATTATCGCGCAGGCGGACAATCACCACCGAATGATGACCTGTGCCCGGCGAAGGCAGCAGTTCTTCCAGCTTTTTGGCAGCCGCGAAATACAGATTGCCATGTACCGATAGCAGCGTAAGACTATCGCTGGGCAGTGTTGTGGGGACGGGCATTTCGCGATAGTGATTATCGGTGGTGCGTACCAACTGCGTAATTTTGATGTTGGACGCCGACGTATAGACATAGAGTCCGAGTGATAGGATAACGCCGAGATAGATGCTGTATTCCAGCGGCAGAATCAACGTCGAGAGCAGTGTGATGACCATCGGCAGGCGTCCCATCCAACTGACTTGCCACGCCAGGCGGATGCTATCCAGACGGATGAGTCCCGCCGCCGCCACGACCAGATGCCCCGCCAGCGCCGCCAGTGTGACCTGTTCAATCCACTGCCGAAAGAACAGCACCAGCACAGCGACCCATAATCCAGCGAAAATGTTTGCCAGGCGTGTTTTTGCCCCCGCGGCGATGTTGACCGCTGTGCGTGAAATCGAGCCGCCCGATGGCATCCCCTGAAAGAGACTCCCGGCAATATTGGCGAGTCCCTGCCCGATGAAGTCGCGGGTGGTATCTGCCGTTGACCCATCTGGTTCGGCGACGCTGCTGGTGATTGCCGCGCTTTGCACCAGTGCCAGCACAGCCATCGCCAGCGCAACGGATAGCAGCTCCGGCGCATAACTTAAGTTGGGAAGTGTGAAAGGTGGCAGCGTGCCGGGAATCGATCCCATATCTGATACACGCTGCACACCATCCCAACCCAGCACCAGCACGAGTGTTGATGTGATGATGATGGCGGTGAGGGTGGCGATTCTCTTGAAGCGCGTATGATGCAGCGTGGCGATGATGACGATTGCCATGACCCCGATGATGAGTGTCTGAATATCTGTTTGCGACAGGTGTGTGAGCCAGTATTCAAATTGTGCGAGAATGCCGCCGCGAGTGGGACTTTCAAAACCAGTGATATGGTCAAGCTGACCGAGAATGATAAGCAGCCCCGCGCCTGTGATGAATCCGGTCATGACGGCGTTGGAGACGAAGCGTGTCAGATTGCCCAACCGGAACAGGCCGAAGCCAAGCTGAAAAACGCCCACCAGCAGCGTGAGCACAAACATATACTGAACGTTCAACGTGTCGGATTCTGAAACGCGCATCAACACACTCGCCACGACCAGGGCAAGGGCGTTAGACGGTGCAACGGTGAGAAAGGCAGAACTGGTGGTGAATGCCGCGACAATGGTCACGATAAAGGCTGAATACAGACCATACACAGGTGAGATGCCCGCGATGATGGCGAAGCCCATCGCCTGTGGCGCACCCGCGACTGCGCCTGTTAATCCAGCTAGTAAATCTGCGAGGAGCGTAGGACGGTAATGTTTCCAGATGGTGCTCATAGTATGAGGTTGATGTTTAGGTGTCGTTTTATGAATATCCCCTGATTGTAGCGCAAGTTTGTGGTTAATGTGTAGTGCGCCTGTGACAACAGACTGAGCCGACGTTATAATGCAGGGTGTATACCACACAGCACGCACCAACTGCGGAAATGGGTCATTCATCGCCTATGAAGTTGCCATTTTTCAATAAACGAACCAGAGCCAGATCGCGCAAGGTGGCAATTATTGGGTTAGACTGTGCTGAACCGTCGCTGGTGTTCGAGCGATGGGCCGGGCACCTGCCCAACCTTGACCGGCTGCGGGCGCGCGGACTCTATGGCGCGTTGGAGAGCGTCATCCCGGCGATTACCGTCCCGGCGTGGGCCTGTATGACCAGCGGCAAAGACCCCGGCACGCTCGGAATCTATGGTTTTCGTAACCGACGCGATTATGATTATGACGGTTATGATGTGGCGACGGCGGCAATGGTACATGAGCCGCGTTTGTGGGACATTCTGACACAGCAGGGCAAATCGTCCATCGTGTTGGGTGTGCCCCAGACCTATCCTGTGAGACCGCTAAATGGGCAGCTGGTCGCGTCGTTTCTCACGCCCAATCTTGATGCGGCTTATACCCATCCACCGGCATTGAAGCAGATAATAACCGACCTTGTGGGGGATTATCAATTCGATGTAAAAGGCTTCCGAACGGACGATAAGGCGTGGCTGCTGGAACAAATCTATGCCATGACGCGCAAACGTTTTACAGTCGCACGTCATTTGCTGGACAATCATGAGTGGGATTTGTTCCTGATGGTCGAGATGGGCGTTGACCGGATTCATCACGGCTTCTGGAAGGATTTGGATGCGACGCACCGCCATCACGACCCGCAATCACCGTATCGCACTGCGATATTCGATTATTATCGGGCAATCGACGTAGAAATCGGCACGCTGTTAGACCGCTTTGACGATGAGACGGCAGTCATGATTGTGTCCGATCATGGCGCGAAGAAAATGGACGGCGGCATCTGCCTCAATGAATGGCTGATGCGCGAAGGGTATCTGGTGCTGAAGGAACAGCCAAACCTGTCTAACGGTGTCATCCGTATCGCCGACGCGCAGATAGACTGGTCGCGGACACGGGTATGGGGCGAAGGTGGTTATTATGGGCGTGTGTTCATCAACGTTGAAGGACGCGAACCTCAGGGCATCGTATCCCTGAGCGACTACGAATCGCTGCGGGCTGAACTGCGGACGAAAATTGAAGCGATTGGCGATGAAAATGGTCAGCCAATTGGTACGCGCTGTTTCACGCCGCAGGAAATATACAGGTCTGTGCGCGGTGTCCCGCCGGATTTGCTGGTGTATTTTGGCGATTTGGGCTGGCGCAGCATCGGGACGATTGGGCAGGGTCGTTTGCATGTGTTTGAGAATGACACCGGCCCCGATGATGCCAATCACGCGCAGATGGGCATGTTTTTGTATGCCGACCCGCAGCATGATTATGGCGGAACACAGGTCGATGGATTGCATTTGTTGCAAATCGCGCCGACAGTGCTCAAATTGCTGGGATTGCCTGTCCCTGTCGATATGCAAATGCCCGCGATTGAGGCAATTTTTCAGGAAGAAACGATTTAATAGACCAATGGGAATGTGAACGATGGTCGATATAGTCAAAGACGATACATTTCAGGCGTTGAGTGCCGATATTCGCTTGTTAGGCGATATGCTGGGCACGATTATTCGTGAGCAGCACGGCGACGCAGCATTGGAACTGGTCGAAGAAATCCGCAAGAATGCCAAGAATCGGCGTGCCGGCGATAGGGAGGCTGCTGAGGCATTAAAAGCCCGCATTGCGTCGATTGATAGGGATGCGCGGCGGATTCTGGTGAAGGCATTCAGCAACTATTTTCAGTTGATTAATATTGCCGAAGATCAGCAGCGGATTCGGGTGCTGCGTCAACGTGAAGCTGACGAACACCTGGCCGAGTCGATTGATGATGCAATTCGGCGGTTACACGAGTCGGGATTCACCGCAGATCAGATGCAGGCGTTGTTGAACCGGATGCGTGTGCGTTTCGTGTTGACAGCCCATCCGACAGAAGCCAAACGCAAGGAGATTCTGATTAAGTTGAAACAGGTCGCCGATATGATGCACATGCGCGACCAGCAAAAACTCGTGCCCAATGAGGAACGTATCCTTTCGAACACCCTCGCCGAAGAAATCGAAGAATTGTGGCAGACCCGCCCGACCCGCGCGGCAAAGGCAACGGTGGCGGATGAGGTCGATTTTGGGTTGTATTTCATTACGTCAGCGATTATGGATGTGACGATTAGCGTCTATGATGAACTGGAACACAGCCTGAATACGTATTATCCCGAAATGGATTGGTCAGACCCGCCCGCGACATTGCGCTTTGCATCGTGGATTGGGGGTGACCGCGATGGCAATCCCAACGTCACGTCCGATGTGACGATGGCGACGCTACGAACGCTGCGTGAGGCGGCGCGCGAGGTCTATCTGTATGAAGTAGCGGACTTGCGCGAACATCTCACGCAGGCGGAAGACGAAGTTGACGTATCGGACGAACTTCGCACAATCATCTCTCATGCGGATACAATTGCACAGGCAGAAGCCGCAGAACGGTATCCCGATGAACTCTATCGGCAGCAGATGCACATCATCTGGATGAAACTGGACGCCGATGCGTATCCGACAAATCGCGAATTGCTGGCGGATTTGCTCCCTCTTGAGCGTAGTCTGCGCCAGAATCGCGGGATGCACACGGCGCGCGGGATGCTGCTGCGGTTGATTCGCAAAGTGCGTTTGTTTGGGCTGCATCTCGTACCACTGGACATTCGTGAAGATGCGCGCCTCCATGCCGAAGCATTGGATGAACTGTTCCGGCACTATGGCATTACGGATGATTATCTGAATATGCCGGAAGACGATAAACAGGCGCTCCTCACGCGCGAAATCGCCAATCCGCGCCCAATGTTCCCACACCGTGTCGAACAATTTTCGGAGACGACCCGGCGTATCATCGGGACGTGGCGCATGATTGCTGAAGCCCACGCGCAGTATGGCAAAATCGTCATCGACAGTGTGATTGCGAGTATGAGCCAAAATCCGAGTGATACGCTGGCGCTCTTGCTGCTGGCGCATGAAGTCGGCATTGCCGACAGCGTTGACCTCGTGCCATTGTTCGAGACGATTGATGATCTGTATCGCGCGCCGGACATCATGGAGACGTTGTTCAGCAACCCGGAATATCGCAAACATCTGGAATCGCGCGATGTGGGGCGCGGTTTGCGACAGCAAATCATGATTGGCTATTCGGACAGCAGTAAAGATGGTGGCTATCTGGCGTCGAACTGGAATTTGTATCGCGCACAGCAAATTTTGACCGAACGCTGTATAGCACAGGGTGTGTCCTTGCAGTTGTTTCATGGTCGTGGGGGCAGTATCGGTCGTGGAGGCGGCCCGACGAATCGGGCGATTTTGTCACAACCACCGGATTCGTTGGAAGGCGGTATCAAGATTACCGAGCAGGGCGAAGTCATCGCCTATCGTTATGCCAATGCTCATATTGCGCGGCGGCATTTGCATCAGGTGATGAATGCCGTGCTGCTGGCAATGGGCACACCACGCGAACATCGTTCCACACCGGAGTGGCAAGCGGCTATCACCGAACTTTCGGAAATTGGGCGCAAAACTTATCGCCACTTTGTGTATGAGACGCCGGAATTCCTCGATTACTGGCAGCAGGCGACACCCATCCATGAGCTGTCACAGCTTAAGATTGGGTCGCGCCCGGCGAAGCGCACGACCAAAGGCGGTTTTGCGGCGATGCGGGCGATTCCGTGGGTGTTTTCGTGGATGCAGAGTCGGGCGATTATCCCTAGCTGGTATGGGATTGGTACCGCATTCAGTCAGTTTTGCGATGAAAATCCCAATGGCTTGATACTCCTTCAGACTATGTATAAAGATTGGCCTTTTTTCCGGCGTTTGATTCAAAATGCGGAATTGGACGTGGCGAAGGCTGATATGGGGATTGCAGAATTGTATGCGTCGCTGGTGGATGATGAGCATGTGCGCGACAAGATGTTTGGGATGATTCGCGATGAACATGCCCGCGCGTGCCAAATGATTTGCGCTATCGTGGGCATAACTGACCTGCTGGACAATTCGCCCGTGCTCAAGCGGTCTATCGAGCGCCGTAACCCCTATGTTGACCCGCTCAATTTCATTCAAGTCGAACTTTTGCGCCATCTGCGCCAACTAGAGCCGGATTCGCCTGAATATCTCGACGTGCTGTATGTGGTGCTGGCGACGGTCAATGGCATCGCAGCGGGTATGAAAACGACAGGGTAACGACAAAAGACAGGGTTAAACGCAAAGCCGCCATGATGCAAAGGTCGCAGCGTGTGTTGTGGGGGCATTGCGCGAACTATTTAATGTCGAGAGGCAGACAGGGGTGTCTGTCTCTTTTTGATTCGTCCTACAACGGTTATTGATTTCGGGCGATTGGGAGAGCATGATAGGGGACGGGAGAAGAACACACATTGGAGTACATGGATGGATACAGTGATTCTGGATGGCGCAAGCCTGACGATTGAGCAGGTGGTCGCCGTCGCGCATGGTGAACCGGGCGCGCCCTTCGTCCGGTTGAGTGATAAGGCCGTTGAACTGGTGGGACGTTCGGCAAATGCGGTGACACGGCTGGTCGAACAGGGCACAGTGGCCTATGGCATCACAACCGGGTTTGGCGCGTTCAAAGACCGGGTGATTCCGCTGGAACAGGTCGCCCAATTGCAGCGCAATATCATCGTCAGTCATGCAGTGGGTGTGGGCGATCCGTTTGACATCCCGACTGTGCGGGCGATTATGCTCATCCGCGCCAATACGCTGGCGAGTGGTTATTCCGGCATCCGGTTGGGTACGCTGCAACTGCTGATTGATATGCTGAATGCAGGGGTGCATCCGGTCATCCCGGAAAAAGGCTCTTTGGGCGCGAGTGGGGATTTAGCGCCGCTGGCACACATGAGTCTGGTGATGATTGGGCTTGGTGAGGCGGACTATCAGGGCGACATCATTGCGGGCGATGTGGCGCTGGAAGAAGCCGGATTGCAACCCATGACGCTGGTGGCAAAAGAAGGGTTGGCGCTGACGAATGGCACGACGGTCATGTGTGCGATTGGCGCGCTCGAAACCTATCGCGCGGAGTGGATCAGTCAGGTGGCGGACATCGCCGGGTGTTTGAGCTTAGAGGCGTTGAATGGGACAGATGCTGCCTTTGATGCACGGATACACCGTCTACGCCCCTTTCCGCGTCAAATTGATTGCGCCGCGTATCTGCGGGCATTGATTGCGGATAGTCAATTCACACGCGGTCACGACCCGACCAACATTCAGGACGCCTATACGCTGCGGTGTATCCCACAGGTGCATGGCGCGGCGCGCGATACCATCGCCTATGCGCGCTGGGCATTTGAAATCGAATTGAACGCTGTAACCGATAATCCACTTATATTTTTAGATGAGGACACGGACGAAATCACGGTCTTGTCTGGCGGGAATTTTCATGGCGAACCGCTGGCGATTGCGATGGATTACTTGAGTATCGCGATGAGTGAGCTGGGCAATATCTCCGAACGGCGAATTATGCGCCTGATTGACGAAGCATCGAATGTGCATACACTGCCGCCATTTTTGACCAGACACGGTGGTCTCAATTCCGGTTTTATGATTCTGCAATATACAGCGGCGGCGCTGGCGACAGAGAGCAAGGTGCTATCACACCCGGCGAGTGTCGATTCGATTCCGACATCCGCCAATGTCGAAGATCATGTGAGCATGGGTTGTACGGCGGCGCTGAAAGAACGGCGAGTCGCTACCAATGTTGAGCGGATTCTGGCGATAGAACTTATGGCGGCGGCACAGGGCATCGACTTCCGGCGCGAAGAGATCGGGCAGGCTGCGCGTTTGGGTCGGGGTACACAGCCCGCCTATGAACTGATTCGTCAGCATGTGCCATTCATCGAAACCGACACGGTAATGTACAAGTATATTGAGGCCGTGCGGCAGTTGATTACGCAGGGTGAGGTCGTGCAGGTGGTGAACGGGGTTATTGGTAATACACGACCGGGCGTGGTCGCTTAAGCTGTGTGGCATAAAAAAAGGGACGACTCGTGTTGAGCCGTCCCTCCGTCGGATAGAAAATCAGTCGCCAACCACCGGCGATTCGGCGGGTTCAGCTTTACCGTTGGCGGGCACAGGTGCATCGTCTTCTTGCTGGAACTGACTCATATACAGGTCGTAGTATGCGCCTTTTTCCTCCAGCAAGGTGCGATGGGTGCCGCGTTCGATGATTTGCCCGTCATCGACCATCAAGACCTGATTGGCATTGCGAATAGTGCTCAACCGGTGGGCAATGACAAAACTGGTGCGTCCTTGCAGCAGTTTTTCAAACGCGGCCTGGATCATGCGTTCCGTGCGCGTATCCACGCTGGACGTGGCTTCGTCCAGAATGAGGATGCGCGGGTTCATCAGCGCGACACGGGCGATGGCAATCAACTGCCGTTGTCCTTGACTCAGACCGCTGCCGCGTTCACCGAGCACGGTCTGATAACCGTCCGGCAGGCGTTCGATAAACTCGTGAACGGTTGCCAGTTTAGCGGCGGCGATGACTTCCTCATCCGTGGCATCCAATTTGCCATAGCGGATATTTTCCATCACTGTGGTCGAGAACAGGAAAGTGTCTTGAAGCACAATGCCGATTTGTTCACGCAAGCTGTTGATGGTGACATCGCGCACGTCGATGCTATCAATCGTCACTTTGC
Source organism: uncultured Anaerolineaceae bacterium (assembly GCA_964614375.1). GTDB lineage: Bacteria > Chloroflexota > Anaerolineae > Aggregatilineales > Phototrophicaceae > CAZTLI01. The sequence continues at coordinate 858 of CAZTLI010000148.1, read as the reverse complement.
CGCCAGTCACGTCATAAAAACGCGGGATGAGATTAATCATCGTCGTTTTACCCGCGCCTGTTGGCCCCACAATGGCAATCGTTTCACCCGGTTTCGCTTCCATACTGACGCCCCGCAGGACAGGTTCGCCCTTCACATATTCGGCCTGTGCATTATCGAAAACTACACGTCCTTGAATGATAGGCATTTTGGTCGCGCCCGGTTTGTCGGTAATGTCTACTTCCGTATCGAGCAAGTTGAAGATGCGCTCACCACCTGCGAAAGCGCTCTGGATGTTCGTCCACAGGATGGCGATTTGTGCAATCGGTTGGTTGACACGTTGGACATATTGCAGGAAGGCAAAGACCGTACCCAGCGTGATAATCGAGCCACCGATCATCTGATTTTCACCGAGCAGTACCAGACCGCCGATAATGACCACAATCGCCATTGAGATATAGCCGAGCGATTCCAGCACCGGGCGCAGCGCGCTGGTGAACAGGCCGGCGCGGATGTTGGCGGCGCGGTTGGCGTCGTTACCGCGCTCAAATTGTGCGATACTTTCGTCTTCGCGATTGAACGCCTGTACTTCGCGTGCGCCCGAGATGCTCTCTTGCAGGTCGGCGTTGACTGTGCCCATTTCCTGACGGGCGCGGCGGAAGGCTTTACGAGCTTGTGATGAGAAATAGTAGGTCGCAAAGCCCATTACCGGAATAATTGCCAGACTCAGCAGCGCATATACCGCATTGACCCGGAACATTTCTAGCGCAATCCACAGCATGAGCAGCACGCCACTGACGACTTGCAACAGTGCGAAACTGAAGGCCTGTTGAATGGTATCGGCGTCGTTGGTGAGGCGACTCATGACATCACCCGCTT
>CAZTLI010000147.1:0-11534 GCA_964614375.1 uncultured Anaerolineaceae bacterium | reverse complement strand
GCTGCGCGAAATGCGTCGGTGGGGTAGGTGTGATAGGTGCCTTTGCCCGTTTGCCCATCCAGTATTTGCACAAACGCATGTTGCATGGATGGGTCACTATTTAAGAATATGCCGGGAATGATAGCGTAACGATGTTGTTCTGTGGAATCAACCAGTTTGAAATACCAGCCCTCGAAAAAGGGTGGTTTCTTGCCATGTCCGTGATAGGCTGCTGGACGCATCGTGCTGCGGAAGAACTGGCGCATAATTTTCCAATCATTACAATTACGAGTGGTGCAGATTGTATCTCACAGGTCATTACACAACTAGCGCGCCGGGTTGCGATAGGCCGTGATTTGACCGGATTGTGCAGCAACAGGCCAGGTTGTTACGTCCCCAATAATCTCTTGCAGTCCCGGAATATGATAGATGCCCCAGTTGTACCAGAGATGATCAATGATGATGAAATCAGCAGTCTCATAGTCCAGGTCGAAAGCCCATCGGCTATCCGGTATGTTGGCGGGTAAGTGTGGTGTTTCGATACCTTGTGCGGCGACGACCATCTGAAAGTCCGCCACCTGTGCGTCAAACAGCCATGCCACAGCGGGCGAGGCGATGATAATTGTTTGGGGTGTGATGGAATCGTTGATTTGTGCTGCTACTGTTCTTGCCTCGTCTGGGTGGATGAGAAAAGCGTCGATGGTCGTTCGGAAACCATTTTGCACGTTCATCAGTGATGATTGCAGTGAGACGACAAGTGGCGTCGCAATTAATGCAAATGCGAGGCCAAAAGCGATAGTCGTTCGCATTTGTTGATTCGGAAGAAAAAACCTGAGACCGTCGCCAATGACTTGTGTCACATATGGCAGCCCATAGCGCAGCAGCGCGCCCACGCCCAGCGCAATCAGTGGCAGCAGTGGAATCATGTAATAGAAGCTCAAATGATACAATGCCACAGTCCGCCCGATGACGACGATTGGCAGGAGCAAACAGAGCAAGGTGCTTGCGCGAAGCTGTCGGTCACGGATGAGGAATAGCCCCACAATGCCGAGCGGTATCCAGATTCCTTGTGATAGGAGGGTGGTGTAGTTATTTGCCAGCGTTGAAATCTGCTGTCCGATTGGGACGCCGCCTAACCGCGACAGGGTGTAGTTCAAGTCAAACAGGAATGCGTCTGGTATGGTTAGTAATGACAATAGTCCATAGACGGCAAAGGGCAGAAAAACCAGCGGAATATTCCACAGGCTGTCTTTCCACCGTATCCCGATAATGACGACGAATAGCAGAACAATGAACGCAAACATCATGATGTCAGACAATCCGCCGATGCCAATCACAAGCGCGGCTATGGCGAGAAATCGTCGCCTGGATGTGCGAATGTATAAACAGAGCGCCCATATCAGGATTATGACAAGTGGCGACAGGAGATTGTAGCTGAATCCGAAGCGGCTGTAGAGCAAGGCATCGGGATAGATTGCGAGACTGAACGCGCTAACTAATGCAAACCATTTATCTTGTACTGCGTGGCGAATTGTCGCATATAGAAGCAGGGTTGATGCAATGCCTAAACAAGCAGTGAATACACGCAATACTTCGATGCTCGACCCAAACAATCGACACAATCCTGCAAGGGCATATTCGAAAAGCGGTGGACGCCCAAATAACAAAAACGAATCGTCAATTGCCATATACTGCATGTGACCATGTACGAGATTACGTGCAATGAGGATGTGTGTTGTCTCATCTGTATACCAGCCCGGTGTAGCGGCAATATTTACAAGTCGGAGGTACGCTGCTGCCAGAAGGATGGCAATGAGGAAGACGATTTCAACATATTTATAGGATTTGTGAGTGTCCATATCGAGCCCGTGGATGGAAGATTTCGTAACCAGATAATCACAAAATCAAATCATTTTGTATAAGTTTCCAGTTTGTTAGACTGTTTTATATTGGCTACAATGGGAAATCTAGCTTTTAAATCCATCATGTTATGTGATGATGTTCAAAATGGACATCCAACAACATCTGCCACCCGGTAATTTGGAGGGGTAATGGCTGGCCTAGACGACGAAGTGGCATTATTCATTGATTTTGAAAATTTATATACCTCTGCACGCACAAAGTTGAATGTGCAGGATGTGGACTGGCAGGTGCTAATTAGAGCCATCGAAAAATTTGGGCGCATTGTCATCCAACGCGCGTATTCGAATTGGGGTGATTATGCACGGCATATCGCGCCCCTGTCGCGCTATGCAATCGAGACGATCAACACAGCCGGCATTCATAAAAGTGTTTCCGACACACATCTGGTCGTAGACGCAATGGATGTGCTGGCGACGCGACCCAACATCAAGACCTATATTATCGTATCGGGCGATAGTGATTTCACCATTCTCGCGCAACGGCTCCGCAGCCATCAAAAACGGGTGATTGGCGTGGGCATACACGGTACAACCGCTGCCGGGTTAATACAAGCCTGTGATGAATATGTGTTTTACGATGAATTGTTGTCGCCGGATGCGCTCAAACAACAGCAGCAAGCGCGCCAGACTGCCAAAATGGGCAAGGGCAACAAACGCGCCGATAAAGACCAGGCTGTTAAACGTGACACCCTCGCAAAAGACTTGCGGGGTACGTTGTCACCGGGATATTGGGTGTCGCAGGATATGTTGTTGAAGCGCCTGCGAAAGCGTAACAAGAGTTTTGATAGTGATTTAAAAAGTGCAGGCTATACTACGCTTGAGGATTTGCTGCGTGATTTTCCTGATCAACTTGAAATACGGGTGAACGACAAGCATCAGCCTGAAGTTTTTCGTCCCGGTAAAAAAGCCAGCTCGCCCGGTAAATCAACTCCGGCGCCACCGCCCCCACCACCCGTTGAACTCACGATGGAAGATTACTTGAAAGTGCTGCGTAAGCAGCGTATTTATATGACACCGGGTCGCCATCGCCCGGACATCATTATCACCATCTATCGATTAGCCCAGCGCGAACATCCCGACACATTAACGCAATTGATGCACATCACGCAAACTGCCTACGAAGGGCATCCTGAAGTCACTCCCACGATGGTGAAGGAGGTTATTCACCAGTTGTTTCATGCCTACTCGTTCGAATTTGAAAAAGAGGACGGTGTGATGCTGTGGGATTGTCCGAGTCGCTTTAGCCCTGAAATCGACAGCGAACGCGCACTCTTGCGAAATTGTGATCGTGACATTTTGCGACGTATCTATCGTGGCCTTTCGTCACGCGCTGAGATTGACCCGAAAATTGCTGCCAATATCTTATATGGACGCGATGACCACCCTGCATTTGCACAGCGCGCCGAGCAGCTATTGGAAGAGATTAAACACGAAAAATAAGACCATGCGCTTAACGGGGTGGGGGAGTCTCAGCTTCAGAGTCCGCTCCCGGTGGCGCATTGTCAGGCGCTGTGTGGGCGACAAAGTAGTGCGTAAAGATGGACACCGAGTTATTCAACAATAGCATCGATCCCAACACCAAGAAGCATCCCTGTGCGGTAGTAAAATCGCGAATGCGGATAGATGTGACTAACAGAGCGCCCAACCCGGGTACGTGCAACAGAACTTCAACAAATGGGGTCAACACGAGGGTGTATCCAAGCGACATCACCACTTTGGAGATGACAGCAGCCAATTTATCAGGGTGTGGCGTCGTAAGATAATGAACACCGAACCACATGCCCATCTGCACGCCCGCTAGACCGATAGTGTATAACAATGCCGGGAGTAAAACGTGTGCAGATGATAGACCTGTTGCTTCCGAAGTGCCGGGGTTTAGTGAAAGTAGATTGGTGATATAGCGCAGGTAGGCACTCATTAGACTTGCACCTTGAATCGGGCTGAGAGACAATCGCAAAACGATAAAAAATGCGGTGAATGCCAACCATAGCCAAACCCCGCTCACCAAAAGTTTAAATATTGCAATGCGTTTCATAGCATAGTAACCTTGAGGTTCGTTGAAGCCGCAGATATGCCAGATGTCAACGTTATGGTTTTGTTACATAAAATGACGTTGCGTGCTATAATGCACACGGACTCAAGCTGGTCAAGTATTGTCAACAATGCAATTTTTATCCGCCAACTAACTTCCTGAGTAAATTTCATGTCCGACCTGTTTATTTCGTATTCTCGTAAGGATCGGGATTTTGTTAAGCAGCTATTTGAAGCACTTGAACGCGACAATCGCGATGTCTGGGTAGATTGGGAAAATATCCCATTAACGGCTGATTGGCTAGAAGAAATCTATTCGGGTATTGAGGCCGCACATACCTTTGTTTTTATCATCAGTCCGGACTCGGTGCGATCTGAGGTGTGCAGCCTAGAGGTGATGCACGCCATAGAGCACAATAAACGCATGGTGCCAATTATGCGTCGTGAACTCGTGGATAAGGCTGAACAAGCGGCACTCCATCCCACTATATCCTCGCATAATTGGATTTTCTTCACCGAATCAGACGACTTTGCAAGTTCCTACAAAACATTTACGACAGCGCTCGATACCGATTTAGAACATTTGCAGATGCACACGCGGCTTTTGGTGCGCGCCGTTGAATGGAACGACAAAGACCGCGATGCAAGTTTCTTGTTACGTGGGAGTGATCTCGTCGAAGCGGAACGCTGGTTAAGCGCCGGGCGTGATAAGCAACCGATTCCAACAGATTTGCAAACGGAATTTATCGCGTCCAGTCGGCGGTCTGCGAATGCGCGTCGTCGGGTGATAATTTTAACCGCCGTTTATGTCATTATTGTCGCAGCGTTAGCCATCTTTGCATTGTACCAGGCGGTGAACGCCGAGCAGCAGCGTCGGATTGCGCTCGATAATGAATCGACGGCTGTGGCTGCACGCGGCACGTCTGAATACAATGAACGGTTGGCAGTGCAAAATGAAGAACGGGCCGAAAGTCTGGCGCTGGCGTCCAATGCACAACAAGCCTTATTCCGTGACAACAATCCACCGCTCGCGATAGCTTTAGGTTTAGTCGCCAATCAAATAGATGATCCATCACCCCTTGCCAGTAGCGTGCTCGCACAAGCCGCTTTTGCACCTGGTGTTCGCTATGTGCTACACGGTTTTGCCGACCATGGTTCACGAGTGGCTATCAGCCCAGATGGCGTATATGGGGTGACCGCTGCCGCCGACAATCAACTGGCATTGTTGGATGTGTATACAGGTGTTGAGATCCATCGCTGGGAAACGGATGCGCGGATTTGGAGCGTTGCGTTCACACCTGACGGCTTGACAGTGATGGCAGGTTTAGGCGATGGCACGATTATTCAATTCAATCTTGAGACCTTTGAGGAAGTGGGTCGCATCGCTGTTGTGATAGCGGACAATACGGATGATTGGAATTTTGCAATTACCCCCGATAGTCGTTATGTACTGGCGAGTTCTGGTACAGATATGTATCTCTGGAATATCGCAACCGGCGAACAGGTGCAATCATTCACAGGTGAGCATACCGCACTCATTTGGACGGTGGCTTTGAATGGGGATGGCACACAAGCACTAACAGGGTCTGAAGATGGGTTTATGATTTTATGGGATATTGACACCGGCGAGGCGATTAATCGTTATAGCCCCGACCCCAGCCCGGATGCCGCCTACAATGCGGTCTGGGACGTTGCATTTAGCCCGGACGGCACTACTGCGGTGGCAGGTTATGAAGATAATAGCGTTCGCCTGTGGAATTTAGAGACCAATGAAGTCATTTTTCGCTTTGCAGGTCATACCAACCGTGTCTGGAACGTGGGCGTGAGTAGCAATGGGCGTGTCGCTTATTCGAGTTCTTATGATACAACCATCCGTTTGTGGGATTTACAAACTGGTGAGGAAATCCGCACCTTTCGCGGGCATACCTCAACCGTGTTTGGTGCGGATATGAGCGCAGATGGACATCATATCTTCACGGGTTCAGCCGATGGCACAGTCCGGTATTGGGACATCGAAAGTGGCGCGGAACTCGCGATTTACGAGGGACATACCCATTGGGTTTGGAATGTCGTGCCCGTGCCCAATGATGACCCGGATGCGCCGCAGCAGATAATTTCCTCGTCGCGAGATGGCACTGTGATTCTCTGGGATGTGGATAATCAGACACCTGTGCATGTGTTTGAAGGTGGCGTAGGGCAATTGCGTACCGTTGCTGTGTCCAGTGATGGGCAGTATGTAGCATCAGGGGGTGACGATGGGACAATCCTTATCTGGAGTCTGGATACGTATGAATTGGCCTACCGCTTGCCACCGCAAGACCGGATTGTCTATAGTGTCGCCTTTAGCCCGGATGGACGCACACTACTCGCGGGTTATGAAGGGGCTGCGAACGAGCCGAACCCGGTTGTGTTGTGGGATGTCGAAAGCGAACGTGTGATACGGCAGTTTGGCGGTACAAGTGTGACCGAAGGCCATGCCATTCGTGTATGGAACGTGGCCTTTAGCCCCGACGGACATTTGATGGTTTCGACAGATGCGTCAGGGCAAATCATCTTGTGGGATGTCGAAACCGGGTCAGAAATTGACCGTTTTGAAGGCCACTCAGGTGTGGTGTACAGCGCCGTGTTTAGTCCAGATGGTCAGTTTATTGTCTCCGCGTCTGAGGATAAGACGGTGCGTTTGTGGGACGTGACGACGCGCGAACAGATTCGCCGCTTTGACGGACATACACTGGATGTCAATAGTGCCGTGTTTAGTCCAGATGGCAGCACCATCCTGTCTGCATCTGAAGATGAAACGGTGCGTTTGTGGGACGTGGAAAGTGGTGCAGAAATCCTGTTATTTGAAGGCCATACGGACGAGATTTTGTGGGCTTCTTATGGATTGGACGGACGAACCGTTATCTCGGCAGCCAAAGACGGCACTGTCCGCCGCTGGCAGATTATTTCTCTCGATGAATTGATTGGTTGGATATATGCCAATCGGTATGTGCCGGAATTGACCTGTGAACAGCGTGAGTTGTATCGTGTCGAGCCGATGTGTAATTCGGATGGATTTTTCCCGACACGGACGCCATATCAAACTGAAGTGCCTGCTGAAGTGACAGAGGTCACCCCAACAGCCAATCTGGACATGACCACCGCGACGCCGACGCCAACGATTACACCCTCGTTGACACCGCTACCCCCGACATCAACACCGGCCCCTACCATGACAGAGGAAGCGACAGTTGAGCCTACAAGTGAAGTAGGCGGCGATTAGTCCGTTTACCTGTGCATAGAAGCGCGAGAGGGTGTAAAATAAAGGGTAACTACTCACAAGGAGAGACACAATGCAGAATTGGGAACTTTTGAAAATTGGGCCGGATGATGAACTCGATGAAGATGAGTTGGATGAAGTGGCTGGTGGTGCGCCACCACCTCCCGGCGAATAGTATGAGCTTAGCGTAACTTGACTTGACAGACCATCTTTGAACCCAAAGATGGTTTTTGTTTGCCCATAGCGATTTCTGAGTCCCCGGAAATCTGGTATCATATCGCACTGCTGTGAGTATAAGGAGTAATCCGATGATGAAATTTATCTCCCGTTTTTTGGATCCAAATGATGGCGAACTAGTTGATGAAGACCTTGACGATATCTCGGGTGGAGACCCACCACCACCGGGCGAGTAAGTTCGTCATCGCCGCTTGAACATAAATCATCTTTGTTCCCAATTGTGCAAGGATGGTTTTTTAGTGGCTTTACGTTTTGCATAAAAATTCATAATTTTTTCGGACTTCACTGAAGAAAGCATGTTATAGTGTTGTAACAGACCAACACAAGGAGCAAATTCATGGTTGAATGGACACTCTACCTCTATGGGCCGGACGATGGCGAATTGACCGACGAAGACCTCGATAATGTGTCGGGTGGTGCGCCGCCTCCGCCAGGGGAATAGTTTCAAAACCTGTATTCATTTGCTTACGACCCGGACGCTCCGGGTTTTTTATTTCTCATCTCTGAGATACGGTTTTTGACAGTCAGTTGTGTGTACTGTAAGACAGGGTACAATAACCTATAATATGCCCTGAATTGGGAAACAACTATATGCAAAATAAACTCTTTCGCAAAGTTGCGCTTGATCGCCTCTCGTCCCCGGAACAACTTGACCAATTGATGCAAGTTACATCACCGCGTGCATGGCTCGCTATATTTGGCTTATTCATTGTGTTAGCGGCGATAGTGGCGTGGGGAATTTTGGGGCGTATTCCGGTTACGGTGGATGGCGAGGGTATCCTCATTCGTGGCGGAGGGGTGAACAATATTCCCGCCGAAGTGCGTGGGCAAATTAGCGATGTCTATGTCGGTGTTGGTGATTCGATTCAAGAAGGACAGGTTGTTGCCCGTATCTTAACGACCGATGGCAACGTCCCTGTAACCAGCCGGCATACCGGGCAAGTGCTCGAAATCCGCCGCGCACAGGGTAACGCTGTCGAAATCGGCGATGTGCTCATGCTGGTAGAGGCCACAGGTGCAGCCGTGACCGACCTGGAGGGCATCCTGTACCTATCTGCCACTGATGGTAATCGCGTAGAGCCGGGAATGCGCGTGCAGATTTCGCCAAGCAATGTGCGGGCCGAAGAATTTGGCGTGATGCTCGGCTGGGTGATTTCCGTCGGTCAATTCCCGGAAAGCCGCGATAGTATGCTGCAAGTGCTGGAAGTGGAAGACCTTGTTGACCGCTTTTCAGCAAATGGCGCGCCGATTGCTGTTCGCGTGGATTTAATCCCTGCCGAAACGCCGACGGGGTATCGGTGGTCTACACCGCGCGGTCCCGAAGTGGACTTGCGGAGCGGCACGATTGTGGATGCAACCATTATTTTGTATCGACAGACTCCTATCAGCCTCGTACTTCCCAGTCTGGGAACATCTAACTAAAGCGCGTGGAGGGATGCGATGGCGACGCCTGTCGAAGAAGTCGAAGTACAGGAACAATCTATAGACGAAACGCCACAGATGTCACCAAACGGGTCAAGTGGTCACACGCGATTTCGGCGCGCGCGGGTACATACACCCACGGTCTTGCAAATGGAAGCGGTTGAATGTGGTGCCGCCTCATTAGGCATCATCCTCGGCTATTTTGGCAGAATCGTCCCGCTCGAAGAACTGCGGGTTGCCTGTGGTGTGTCTCGTGATGGGAGCAAAGCGAGTAATGTAGTACGGGCGGCGCGGCGGTATGGGCTGGTTGCTAAAGCCTATAAACGCGAACCTGAGCAATTGCGCCAAATGGAATTACCATTCATTATCCACTGGAATTTTCACCATTTTTTGGTGGTCGAAGGGTGGGGGCGTAACAAAGTCTATTTGAATGATCCCGGTTCTGGCCCGCGCACCGTGACCTATGAAGAATTTGACGAAGCCTTCACCGGCGTTGTCATGACCTTTGAACCCGGTAACGCATTTGTGGAGACCGGGGCGAAACCGAGCATGGCGCGTGCGTTGAGTGAGCGGTTGTCGGGGTCGCGTCTGGCGCTAGTTTATGTGATTCTGGTCAGTTTGGCGCTGGTTGTTCCCGGTTTAATCGTCCCTGCTTTTTCGCGTGTTTTTGTCGATAATATTCTGGTGCAGGGGCAAGCGTGGCTCGTGCCGCTGCTGGTGGGCATGGGGCTAACGGCGCTTCTCCGTATTATGTTAACCTATCTTCAGCAATTGTATTTGCTGCGTCTCGAAACCAAGCTGGCATTAGCGACATCGAGCAAATTCTTCTGGCATGTGCTGCAACTGCCGATTGAGTTCTTTACGCAGCGGTATGGTGGTGAAATTAGTTCACGAGTCGGCATCAATGACCGGGTTGCCCACTTGTTATCGGGTGAACTGGCGACAGCGGCTTTGAATGTCATGCTGGTGGTGTTCTATGCCGCCTTGATGTTTTCCTATAATGCCGATCTGGCGGTCATTGGTATCGCCGTTACATTGGTGAATATCGTCGTCCTGCGTTATGTAGCGCGGCGGCGTGTAGATGCTAACCAACGGCTGTTACAAGAACGCGGCAAAATGCTGGCGACGGCGATAAATGGCCTGCAAACGATTGAAACCATCAAAGCCACGGGTTCAGAGGATGATTTCTTCGCACGCTGGTCAGGTTATCAAGCGAAGACGCTGAACGCCGAACAGCAATTTGGTCTCGCCTCGCAGGTATTGGCGGTTGTGCCGCCATTCTTAACAGCGATTAATACGGCTGCACTCCTGTTTTTTGGTGGAGAGCGCGTGATGAATGGCGATTTGACGATAGGCGGTCTGGTCGCATTTCAGACGCTGCTGGCGAGTTTTGTGATGCCGGTGAATCAAATGGTGGCACTCGCCGGACGTTTTCAAGAAGTAGAAGGCGATATGTATCGACTGGATGATGTGCTGCGCTATGAGCCTGATGTGCAGGTGACTTCCACCCCGGATGGCGAAACTGCTGTGGGTGACACCGGTAAATTATCGGGTTATATAGAGATGCGGAACATCACGTTTGGGTATAGCGAATTAGAAAAACCGCTGATTGAGGGTTTTAATCTGACGGTACGACCCGGATCGCGTGTGGCACTGGTAGGCGGTTCGGGCAGCGGGAAATCGACATTGGCGCGTCTGGTTGCTGGACTATTTGAACCCTGGTCGGGCGAAATCCGCTTTGATGGCAAGTTGCGGAATGAACTGCCGCGACGCATTATCACCAATTCGATTGGTATGGTCGATCAAGAGATTTTCTTATTTGAAGGCAGTGTCCGCGATAATCTGACCCTGTGGGACCCTACCATTCCCGAAATGCACATCATCCGCGCGGCAAAAGATGCGGCGATACACGGCGATATTGCCGAACGTCCGGGCGGTTATGACCATGTAATAGAAGAGGGTGGGCGCAATTTTAGTGGCGGACAGCGCCAGCGCCTGGAAATTGCGCGTGCATTGGTTGGGAATCCCTCTATTCTGTTGTTGGATGAGGCAACCAGCGCGCTGGACCCGGTGACAGAAAAAATCATTGACGATAACCTGCGGCGGCGTGGTTGTACCTGTTTCATCATTGCCCATCGCTTAAGCACCATACGCGATTGTGATGAGATAGTGGTGCTCGATAACGGGCACGTTGTGCAGCGCGGCACACATGAAGAAATGAAAGATGTGCCGGGACCCTATTGGGAATTAATTCGCGCCGAAGCGACAGAAGAAGAAAAGTCGAGATCGTACCTGGAGTATTTGTACTAGAAATCAAAGGTCTGTTTGATGTCTGATGGGGAAATCCCAATTCAAGAGCGCAGTAACATGCATCAATTTGGCTTCGAGCATGGTGTGGAGCAGCCAGTAGGCAGCAATACACCCATCATGCTGGATAATCCAGAACTTATCTGGCTCATTCACGCGGGCAAGATTGATGTGTTCGCTATTCGGATGCAGGATGGCAAAATCGCGGGTAATCGCCAACATCTGTTTCGTGTGACTGCGGGTGATGTGCTCATTGGGATCGCGCTCGAACACTTCGGACGTGAAATTGCACTGGTCGCCGTTGGTGTCCATAATACGGTCATATCAGCCGTGTCTCGTGTGCAATTTGAGGAATTGTTACGCGCGGGCAATGCGGA
>CAZTLI010000146.1:0-11567 GCA_964614375.1 uncultured Anaerolineaceae bacterium | reverse complement strand
AACATCTGGGGTGTGGATAACACACGCGGCCTGACAACGATGATTCTGGACGATACCGCATTGTCTACACCGCCGCTGGTCGATACGGGCATTGAAAATCTGCAACTGCTGCCTGCGGGTGAATTACCGCCGAATCCAGCCGATGTCCTCAGCAGTCAACGGATGAAAGAAATTATCGGCGTCTTGAAAGCGCGCGCAGCCTATGTGCTGTTCGACAGTCCGCCTGTACTGGCGGCAACCGATGCGGCGCTGCTCGGCGTAAAATTAGACGGGACACTCCTGGTCGTGCGTGCGGGATATACACGCCGTGACCATGCAGCACAGGCGCGCGAAGCACTCGAACGTGTGCATGTGCGGGTGGTCGGCGCGGTACTGACGAATGCGCCGCGCGCTTCCAGCGCCAGTACCTATTCTTAGCCCATGACTCAACACGACCGTCGTTTCAAAACCGACCTGTTCGATGTCCCCTATTTGCTGTATCTACCGCCTGATTATGATGCAGACACAGCTAAAAAATGGGCGTTCATCCTGTTCCTGCATGGTGCTGGCGAACGCGGCGATGACCTGACGCTGCTCCGCACACAGGGATTGGCACAGAAACTCGATCACGACGACCTGCCGTTTATCGTCGTCTCACCCCAATGTCCAGCAGAAACATGGTGGACAGACCACACCGACTCCCTGTTCGCCTTGTGGGAGGATTGTCTAACGCGCTACCGTGTGGACGGGGATCATGTCTATCTGACAGGGTTGAGCATGGGCGGGTATCAGGCATGGCACATGGCGGCGCGCCACCCGGAAAAGTTCGCGGCAGTCGTGCCTATTTGTGGGGGTGGTGATGTTGAGTCGGCCTGCAACCTGAAGTCATTACCGATCTGGGCGTTTCATGGTGAACAGGATAGCGTTGTACCTCTATCCGAAACACAGGCTATGGTTGATGCGGTTAATGCCTGTGGTGGCGCGGTGCGCTTGACAGTTTATCCTGATTTGCGGCATGACTCATGGACAGCGACTTACAACAATCCTGATGTGTACGATTGGCTGTTTTCGCATTCGCTGAACAGCCGAAAGTGAGTGCATGATGACGACAACAGATACCCTACCACAGCTTTTAGATGACCGGGAAGTCGCTTTTCTGACCCAAGAGATGGATCGCCTGCTGGGGTTGTATTCGCAAGCACAGGCCAATATTCAGAGCGTGTTCAATTTCTATCTGACATTCATTACGGCAGTCGTCGGTGGTGTGATTGTGGTGGTGCAGTTGAGTCCACAGACAGCGGCGGATGTGGTCGGTTCACGGCTGACACTGGTTGGATTGCTATTCTTCGCGGCGATAGTCGGGTCGGTCTATCTATCCGCACTTGCGGGACGTTATGCCCATGCTCAACGCTTCGCCCATGCAGTCGATTCGATTCGCTATTATCTCATCACCCACCTGCAAATTGATGTGCCGCCTGTATACTCACGATTTGTCCAGGAACATCGCGTGCAGCCTGCGGAAGTGCCAATGAAGTGGTATTTATGGTTGTTCCCAACCGGCACATATCAAATGTTTATCGCTATCATCAATAGCGCGGCGCTGGCAGCGATGACCTGGATTATCTTCAGTGCCGTCAATGAACACGGGCGTGGGCTGCTGGGGGTCGTGCTGGTCTTTGTGCTATCGCTCACCGTGTTCAACACCTATTCACGGTTGGTGATTCGGCGCTTCACGACCCGACTCCATCTTCGCATCGACGCTGCTTATGAATTGGCATTATGGGCCGCGCGCGAATAGTAAAGTTAAAAATAGTCAGTCGTGATTAGAAGTTATGCCACACAAAGAGCTGCCACCTGACCCTGATTCCGTAAAAACGTGGGAAGCCCTTCCGCGCAGCCAGCCCTCGAAATCCGCATTGCCACCGATTACTGGTGGGACACAGTGGGCGTGGTGGTTGCTCGGACTTGCCGGGCTGATTGTCATCCTCGCGCTTGTTTTGGGTCGTTAAGCGGGCAAATTTGTAAGATTGTCGCCCGCTCATCTCCCATTAATGTGAATCTCATCGCTCTCTAACACCCTATTCACGTCAGCTTGCGTTACAGTGCAGGTGTCTCGGCGTGAGGGGTTGAGATAACTGTATCCCTAAGGTCATCCAATGCCTAAAAGTGTTGGATGACCTTATATGTTACACGCATAAACCGCCTTGCGGGGTTGCGGTAGAACACAATCGATGGATTCACCTCATATTGATTCAATGTTTTTGACCTATCTGCAAATGATAGGTTAATTCAAAACGATTCTCACACAATCGATGTGCCATCGGCGCGTCGCCATTCATTGATAAACCAATCGCTGTATGGCATTTCACGATCACGAATAGCCTGTAGTAACGGTTCGGGGTCATACGCCACATGCCGAAATGTGATGTTGAATCGATCTCCCGTGACATCAATCACCGCAAATTCTGCACGCGGGATATTGACCGCCTGTCCATCTTCCAGAAAATCAACAGGCAGGCCAACACTACCGGGATTGATAATCCACGACTGACCGCAGCGCCGCCACAACGGGTCGTGCGTATGTCCCCCTGCTAACAGCCATGCCGATGTGCCTTCAAAACAGGTTGCTAACTCATCATTCGTCGTCGTCGCCCGGATGATGTCATCATAGCTGCGCGGCGACCCATGAAAGCATAACAAGTCGCGCCCATTTGCAAGCGGAAGCGTGATTGTGGGTTGAAACGACTGGATGAAGTTCCGGTCTTCGGTTGTCAATTGTGCGGCACACCAGCCATTCATTGTGATAAAACGTTGGACGAACTCATTGGCATTGTCGGGTAGTGCGGGCGGATTCAGCAAATTGGCGTCCGTATTGCCCATAACCATTGAAAAATTCCGGTTCGCTAAATAACGTAGTGTTTCATGTGGTTGCGCGCCCATTGAGGCAACATCCCCCAGACAGACAAGGTGGTCTACGTGCAGCGCGTCAATTGCTGCCATTGCCGCTTCCAGCGCGACGAGGTTGCCATGAATATCCGAAATGAGTGCGATTTGCATAATCAGCCAATTATCTTTGAATTAATTTAAATGATTAAATCAAGTTTAATTAAATTTTTATGATTGTCAACAGGCCAATCAATTTTAGAGAAGCAATAGGTCGGCATAGCCGCATGTAAAATCATTGGTATAATGCGATAGGCATGTTGGGTATCTCACCAAACTACGGCGTGCGATACAGTAAACACATGGAGCAAACACATTTATGAAAGGTCTGATTCTCAGCGGTGGTAAAGGGACGCGATTGTATCCCCTCACCTACACACGCGCCAAACAGTTGATTCCCGTGGCAAACAAGCCCGTGTTGGTGCGTGTGATTGAGACCATCCGCGATGCAGGCGTGACTGAAATTGGTGTGGTCATCGGGCAAACTGGCCCGGAAATTCGCGAAGCACTAAACGATGGCAGTCGATGGGGCGTCAACATCACCTATATTCCACAGGATAGCCCCGATGGTCTGGCACACGCCGTAAAAATTTCGCACGATTTTTTAGGCGATGACCGCTTTGTGATGTTTCTGGGGGATAACGTCATTCAGGGCGGAATCAGCGGCCTGATTACAGACTTCGCCAATAATGACTGGAATAGTCAAATTGTGCTGAAAGCTGTCGAAAATCCCTCGTCCTATGGCGTCGCCAAACTGCGCCCCGACCACAGCATCGAACAACTCATTGAAAAGCCCAAAGACCCGCCGAGTAATCTCGCCCTGGTTGGAATCTATATGTTCGACCACCATATCTTTGAAGCCGTCAACGCAATCGCACCGTCTGCACGCGGCGAATACGAAATTACCGACGCGATTCAATGGCTGATAAACGCGGGTTATAGTGTGTATCCGCATGTGCATCAGGGGTGGTGGATTGATACCGGGAAGCCCATCGACATGCTGGAAGCCAACAGCCATGTTTTGGAAGAACTGACGCCAAACATTGCGCCCAGCGCCACCATTGAAGATTCACAGGTCGATTCGCGCGTGACTGTCGAAGCGGGCGCACAAATCATCAATAGCATGGTGCGTGGCCCGTCAATCATCGGCGAGAACACCATCATTCGCGACAGTTACATCGGCCCCTTCACCAGCATTTACCACAATGTCGCCATCGAAAATAGTGAAATCGAGCGCAGCATTGTGCTGGAATACAGTCGTGTGGTCGATATTGTCGATGTGCGTTTGCAAGACAGCCTTATCGGGCGTTATGCCACAGTCAAACGTGACGACCACAAACCCCGCGCCCTGAAGATGAATATCGGCGACAACAGCCGCATCTGGGTCGTATAACATCTCACATGGATTAAATGACGATTGGTTAGGTATCAAGAGCAGGACAATGACAAACGAAATCAAACTCATTGCTGTCGATCTGGACGGCACACTCCTCGATAGTAAACACGAACTCTCAGCCCGCACCGAAGCCGCGCTCAAAGCCGCGATTGATAAAGGCGTGCAGGTGGTCTTGGCGACAGGCAAAACGCGCGCTTCTGCCCAATCCATCATTGACCGTTTGGGCTTGAAAAGTCCCGGAATCTTCTTACAGGGGTTGGCGGTCTATGAAAGTGACGGCACACTGCGCTATCAACAAACGCTGGACGCGGCCCTTGTGCGGCAGGTTATTACGTTTGCCGAAGACCGGGGCTTTGTCGTCGTGGCATATGCGGGCGGGCGTATTCTGATACGGTCAGAAAATGCGGTATCAGAAACCCTGATCGCCTATGGTGAACCCATGCCAGAAGCCATTGGGCCGATACAGAACATTGTTGACGACATGCCCCTCAACAAATTGATGCTCTGGGGCGACCCGAAACGAATCAAAGCCCTGCGCTGGCAGTTGAGTATGCAGCTCAACGGCTCGGCAGCGTTGACGCAAGCACAAGTGCCATCTATGGTCGAGGTGCTGCCACCGGGCGCATCCAAAGGCACAACGCTCAAACGCCTTCTAAAAGACATGGGTATCGCACCAGAGAATGTCTTGGCCTTAGGCGATGGCGAAAATGACATCGCCATGCTTGAAGTGGCGGGAATCGGTGTGGCTGTGGGTAATGCCGACGAAAAACTGAAAGCCGCCGCTGACCACGTTGTCGCAACCAATGATGCCGGCGGTGTGGCAGAGGCCATTGTCCGCTTTGTGCTGGGTGGCAAACCTGTCGGCGAAACCGCTGGCAAGCCATCGACCACTAGCAGCACGAATAGCACCGGAGCATAACGATGAAGAACATCCTCGTCACGGGTGGCGCTGGATTTATCGGCAGTGCCTTTGTCCGTAACATGGTGCAAAAACATCCCGATTATCAGATTGTGGTCTATGACAAACTCACCTATGCGGGCAATCTTGATAATCTGCTGCCGATGAAAAACAAACCCAATTATGTGTTTGTGCGCGGCGACATTGCAGACCGCGAAACCGTCCTGCAAACCTTTGAAGACCACCATATTGATACAGTGGTCAATTTTGCCGCAGAGAGCCATGTAGACCGCAGCATCCTCGAACCCGATGCCTTCATCAATACTGACGTGGTGGGTGTTTATGTGCTGTTAGAAGCCGCGCGGCAGCATGGCGTGGGGCGTTTTCTGCATGTGTCTACCGACGAAGTATATGGCGATGTGGAAGAGGGTTTTTCTGTCGAAGGCGACCCATTCTTGCCCAACAGCCCCTATTCCGCCAGTAAAGCCGGTGGCGAACTCATGGTCCGCGCCTATCATGTGACGTATGGGATGGACACGATTGTCACGCGCGGCAGCAATACCTATGGCCCCTATCACTATCCCGAAAAGCTCATCCCCTTCTTCATCACCGAAGCATTGGATGACCGTCCACTGCCCGTTTATGGGGACGGGATGCAGGTGCGTGATTGGCTGTATGTCGATGACCATGCCAGCGGAATTGAAACCGCACTCCATAAAGGCGTCGCAGGCGAGTCGTACAATGTGGCTGCCGAAGACATTCGCCACAATATTGATGTCATCAAGCAGTTGCTAAAAGAACTCGACAAACCCGAATCACTCATTCGTTATGTGCGTGACCGCGAAGGGCATGACCGTCGCTATGCCATGACGTGCGGCAAACTCAAAGCATTGGGTTGGGAACGCCAATTTTCATTTGAGCAAGGACTCAAAGCCACTGTGCAGTGGTATATCGACAACGAGTGGTGGTGGCGCAAGATTAAGACCGGGGAGTATCTGGAATTTTACAAACGCCAGTATGCCGAACGACTGGCAGCGGCGGATGAATAAGCAGTACAATAGGCAGGTCGCAGTGACGACCTGTTTTTGTTTGAGGACACGATTATGAGTGAGCAAACAACACCCAAACGAATCACAACAAAAGGCAAATGTGTGTTTTGTGGCAAATCATATGCCAAAGCGGGTATGACCCGTCATCTGCAAGCCTGCAAAGCGCGACAAGAACAATATGCGGAACAAGCTAAAAATGCGAAGGCAAAAGTCGGCAAACTCTATCACATTCAAGTTGCCGACCCCTTCAGCGCCCTATATTGGCTGCATATCGAAATACCCGCCAGCAGCGCCTTGAATGTGCTCGATTCCTACTTGCGCGCTATCTGGTTGGAGTGCTGCGGTCACTTGAGTCATTTCATTGTCAATGGACAGCATTACAGCGTCAGCCCGATGGCAGAATATGGCGACAAAAGTATGAAATTCTCGCTGGAGAAAGTCCTCAAACCGGGCATGTCGTTCCAACACGAATATGACTTCGGCACGACGACTGAATTGATATTAAAAGTGATAGATGAACGCGAAGGCGTCATCCCGCCGAAAACAAATATCATTGTCATGAGTCGGAATGACTCGCCGGAAATTATGTGTGAAGGCTGCCACAAGAAGCCTGCGACCCTCGTTTGCGGTCAGTGTATCTACTATGAGGAAGCATGGTACTGTGATGATTGTGCGCCGAATCATGCGTGTGGTGAGGAGATGATGCTGCCGGTAGTGAATTCGCCGCGTGTGGGGATGTGCGGTTATACAGGCAACGCCGAAGGTTGGGGCTAGCAATAAAACACAAAATCACCACTGCAAATGACAATGGTGATTTGTTGTGTTTGAAAAAAACTTACAATAAATCTCGCCCTGTTACCAATAAAACTCAACACGTAATCATTGCTTACATAGTTACAATGACTGTAACGCACAAACCTGAGAATCAGGTAACTGCAATATGAGTCTAAGCTAATAATCAGATGAAAGTGCGTTTATCTACGCCCCGTCAAACCCATCTGCGGCACATCGGGCACTGAATCACTGTAGAGCCAGCCGTTGAAAAAGAAGGATAGATTGCGCCCGCTGACCGCTTCCGCAATGGCGATAAAATCCGCAGTGGTAGCATTGCCATAGCGGAATCGGTCTGTATATGTCCGCAGGATGTCGAAGAACACATCATCGCCGACTTCCAGACGCAGCGCGTGCAGCACCCATGCCCCACGGATATAAACGCCCGAATTAAACAACTGGTCGGAGGTGACATTCCCCGGTGGCAGGTAGATACTCGGCAGCGTGCCATCGAACAAACCATACGAAATCAGATAAATGATGATCTCGCGCACCTGCCCACCCGGAATCACCAGATCAGGTGATGACATCGTTCGGAATGTAATGAGCATGTCGCCACCCGTCAGTACCGCATCATCCAACGGCAGTGTGGCTAGCCAATCACTAATCCCCGTTCCGGTCAAACCGTCACCGGGAAAATTTTCCATCAGCGTGTCAATTTCACTATCGGACATGGAATCGCCCAGAATGAATGTCAGTAAACTGGTGGCAAAACCGCGATTGAGAACGATAGCGCCATCGGGAAAGCCCGCAAATAAGCCGGCGATTTCCTCGCCCTCATAGAGCAAATCTTCGACATAATCCAGGCGGCTGATACCCGTCGTCAGCGCACTCATCGGCAAATCAGGCAGTTCACCAATCAGTAAGTCCTCTGACGGGGTGGAAATAGATTCATACGTCTGGCGTAACTGTCTGTCAAAGATACTGTCGCCGTTCGCCTCCTCCAGCCACAACCAGCTTGCATAGGTCGCAAAACCTTCATTCAGCCAGATGTCTTGCCAATTCGCCACGCTGACACTATCACCAAACCACTGATGCGCCAGTTCATGGGCAATCACATTCTCGGACGCACCCGGTGGTTGTAAGCCGCCAGTTTCGGGGTCGATAACGGTATTGCGCCCGAACAGGCTTATGGTCTGAGTTTCCAGCGCAAAGCCCAAATCCACATCCGCCACGACGACCCCATAGACATCAAATGGATACGGGCCAAAAATCGTGTTGAAAAAGGCGATCATGTCGGCCTGTGGCGCGAATACGACTTCGGCATCATCGGCAAAATAGGCCGGGAAATAGTTGCGAATGGGCAATCCATCGGGGCCTTCATCGGTCCGAATCTCAAATTCAGCCACCCCAATGGTCGCGAGATAACTCGCCATCGGAAAGCGCACCTCGAAGCGAAACGATGTCGTGCCATCGTCATTAGCCACCTCATCTTCCAGTATCCCGTTGGCGGCGACAACATACGGCTGTGGGACGGTGAATATCATCGTATAGGTCGCTTTATCGCGCGGGTGGCCATTAACCGGAAACCAGCCTAATGCCCGTGAAGGTTCGCCCGCTACGAGAATCCCCGTGTCATACCGCACCCACCCGGCATTAAAAGACCGTCCAGTGGTAACGCCACCACCGGGTATGCCGCTGTAGGTCACGCTGACGGTAAACGTGTCGCCCTCAGCAAAAGGGGTATCGGGCATGATCGTCAATTCATCGTCGGCATGTGAAAACTCAACTTCATCGCCATCAACAGTTAATTCAGCGATGTCCAGCGCGGCGAAATCGAGATTGAAGGCGCTTAAAGCTTGCGTGGCAACTGCGTCTATGGTCGTCGTCCCGGCAATCGTGTTCGCATCCATGTCAATCGCGAGGTCAATCGTATAGTGCTGCACGTCATAACCGCCGTTGCCCATCTGTGGGAAAAATGGGTCGCCAATACCACTTTCGCCCACTTGCGTATCTTGCGCCAGCGCAATGCCAGACAACGCCATCACCAGAATAATCACTGCCAATCGTTTGAACATCGTTCTACCCGCTTCCAGGATTGTTTAAACCCACATTGTACGTGTAATTGATAAGCGATAGTTAAATATGCGCTTGGAGATAGCTAATCGACCCGTCAACCGCCCAGTCCCATTTCGGGTATCGGGGGCATTTCGTCCTGATATAACCAGCCATCGAAAAAGTCGCCCAAATCCTGCCCGCTGATTTCTTCTGCACCCGCGATAAAATCGGCTGTGGATGCGTTACCGTCGCCAAATCGCTGGACATAAGTTTGGAGGATTGCGAAAAACACCTCATCGCCCACCCGCAGCCGCAGTGCGTGCAGCGTCAATCCACCCCGCAGATAAACGGACACATTGAACAAATTATTCGCAGTCGGGTCGCCGGGTGGCACGAGACCGCTGCCTCCCGGAAATGTCGGGCCGGTCAAAAAGTTGTACCAGCCAATCAGGGTTGCATCGCGGGCGCTCGTATTACGCGAGTGCTCCATCCATAGCGCCTGTGCATAGGTGGCAAAGCCTTCGTTCAGCCAGATGTCTTGCCATGAGGCTGGACTGACGCTGTTGCCAAACCACTGGTGCGATAACTCATGGGCGACGACAAATTCTGCGCCCCCTGCCGACTGCCAGTTACCCGGTTCGGCGATGTCTGCCCCAAATAGCGAGATTGTTTGTGTTTCCAGCGCAAAAGGCAGGGCGACATCGGCAACGACAACGCCATAGGCCTCAAATGGATAGGGGCCAAATATCGTCTCAAAATAGGCGATCATAGCCGCTGTTGGGCTAAAAACGAGCGTGAGTTCATCGACCAACCGCGCCGGAAAGTAGTTCCGAATCGGCAGCCCATTGGGGCCTTCATCGGTCTGCACAGCGAATTCACCGATATTGACTGTCGCCAGATAGGTTGTCATCAAATCGGACGCTTCCCATACATACGTAACGTTTGCGCCCTCATCTATGGTTTCTCGCAACAAACCGTTCGTAGCGACAACATACGGTTCGGGCACGGTAATGATGAACGTGAATGTGGCTTTGTCGCGCGGATGGTCATTGGCGGGAAACCATTGTGCCGCGCCTGCGGGTTCACTCGCGACGAAAATACCATTCGGGTGCTGCGTCCAACCGCCAGAAAATTCTGCCGCAAATTCGGTCACGCCGCGTCCGGGGATACCGCTGTAACTCACCACGACGCGGAATGAGTCACCTGGTTCTAAAGGGGTGGCGGGTGTAATCGTCAATTCGCGTCCGTCACGATTATACTCGGCGGTTGTACCATCAACAGTCAACGCACTGATTCGCATCCCCAGAAAGTCGAGATTGAAAGTCGTCAGGCTTTGCGTGGCGATGGCATCAAGCGTCACTGTTCCGGCGATGGCATTCTGGGCGACATCCACATCCAGGTCAATCGTATAATGCTGCACGTCGTAGCCGCCGTTACCTATCAGCGGAAAATACGGGTCGCCGACGCCGTCATCGCCAATGGTATCATCCACCGCCTGCGCCAATACACCAACCATGAGCAGCAGGCATAATAACACTATGATTCGTTTTAGCATCCCAATTCCATCCTCATTCAGTACAATTAGGCCGTATGTTGATTGACATTTGCTTACGAACAAAGGGTGACATGCGCGTACAACGATATAATTATAGCCGTCGTCGCTCAAATGCGTCGGGCTGCCTGATACTGGGGACGGCAACTCTCATCGTATTGTTAATTTGTGGCGCGGTGGGCCTGGTGATTCTCGCGCCCGCGCTGCCGGCCATCCTCTTGAATGCCGCAGGTTTTGAGGCTGAGGGCAGCACCGACTCACTGTTCACAAATTCGAGTGCGCCACCAGCTATTCCACAGGGAAGTGCCCCTGCTCAGGTCGTGGTCGATGTTGGACAATTTGGCTCACAGAATATAGACACCACATCCGTCGATGTGCGCGTGGGGCAGGATATGGCAACGGCGACATTCACCGAATCGGCGCTGCTGACGATGTGCCGTCAAGTGACTCCCGCTTGCAATAACGCCGATTCGCGCTTTCGCAATATCACCATCGACCTGCGTCCCGGCGGCGCGATTGTCTATGCCGATGTGACTCTGCCCGGAATTGGCATCACACAGCGCGCAGGCATCGTCCTGCATCTGAACGGCGCGCGGCAGTTCGCGGTCGCGGGCGTGGATGTGAATGGCACGTTATTCAGCACACCACCCGGAGAATTGAGCGACATCGTGGCGGAAGTCGAGCGTGTGGGCAATGATGTGCTGCGGCAGGCGGGCTTACGTGCCGATGGCGCGCGATACAGTGTCTCGGAAATTTATGTTGACGACATCCAACTGACGATTGTCTGGCGGTGACTCATGCGTAAACTCCTGCTCATCAAACATGCCCTGCCCGCTATTCAGCCCGATGTACCCGCCGCTGAGTGGACTCTATCTGATGAGGGCATCGCCGCGAGTCAACGATTGGCGGATGTGCTCAAAC
>CAZTLI010000145.1:0-11586 GCA_964614375.1 uncultured Anaerolineaceae bacterium | reverse complement strand
GCGTCGGACGGGCTTATAACGAACTCGACATCGCCAACAGCGACAATCCAATCGGGATGGTGGGCGCAGTCGCTAATCTGCTCACCCGGCATAAACCCTTCATCGTGCTCGATGGGCAGTTGAACCCACAGGGGACGAGCCAATTCATGTCTCGTTGTGCCGAAAATCTGCCCGCCCTGCTCACCCATGCAGAGGCCATTGATGGCCCCTGGACAGCTATCGAAGTCGGCGCGCTGGCCGATGGCGACGCGGCAGTATTGTTCAAACAAAAATCAGGCATTGCCGACAACAACAGCGATATCGATGTCTATGGCATCGTCAAATTGTTAGACTATCAAGCCTTGTCGATTTCAATCGCAGCGCGGGCGATGGTCGCCAGCAAAAGCAATCCGGGCGATTACTTCAAAGTGTTGCAACAGGTCAAGCAGGCCATCGGCGGCGACGCCACATCCGCCGCCCTCACCGCCGCCTTCCGCCCATTAACGGGCGCGCTGCAAGGCTTAATATTGATGATGGGCGCGACCTTTGGCGGGCAAGCATCTGCCGAGCTGCTGAGTGTCGTCAGTGGCGCGCCGCAGGATTCGGTCAATCAAGCCATGACCGTGCTGTCGCAATTGCATCTGGTCGAGCGTATCACCCGCTATGATGCCCCCTACTATCGCCTGCACCCGCTGGTCTATCGGTTTGCTCAGGATCGTCTCCGCGAATCCAATAATCTGGGCAAATTGCAGGAAAAGGTACGCGACTCGGCACTGGCCTATGCCGCCAAATGCAGCAGCGAAGGCGCAGCCGCGTATGAAAAACTCGCCACCGATATGGACTTGCTCATCAACGTTGGGCGGTGGGCCAGCGCCGATGGTGACCGCGATACACCGAATAAGCTGGTCGTCGCGTTGACGCAGGCGGGCGATTTCGTCAATGATTGTGGTTATGTCTATGAACTGCTGTCGCTGCGGAGTTCCGGTTCGGGCTTTACAACGGCGTTCCCGGCGTATGGCGATGAAGAAGTCCCCGCCGATTTACTGGATGAGGACGAAGACGCGGACACATTCGATGAGGTCGATTTTGACGAAGACTATGATGACGACTTCGACGATTATGACGAGGATGAATTTGCAGACGACGACTTTGAACAGGCCGATGACCCCTTCGCGCGGGTCGCAGCCATGGACAGCACATCCGCCACAGACACAACCGATGTCGGGTCGCTGGATTCTATCGACCAGACTCAACTGCGGGCAGCCCTCACCCAGGCGCGGCAGCAGCACAATATCCCCCGTCAGATACAAATCCTCAAGGCGATTGGCAAGGTGCAGGTCAGCCAGAATATGGAAAACGAGGCGATCAGCACCTATAACGAAGCCCTCGACCTGTATGAAGAAACCGACGATAACTCTGGCCTGCTCGAAGTGCTGGATAAACTATCATCGCTGTTGGCGAAGAACGGCAGTCCACAAGCGGCGGTGCTCCATGCGTCGCGCGGCATCACGCTGGCGGAAGAGCAGGGCGAAAGTGCGACACGAATGCGCCTGCTCATTACGCTGGGCGATGCGCGGCAGGAATTGGGCGAAACACAGGAAGCGATACAAGCACTCAATCGCGCCCTCGACCTCGCCCGTTCACACGATGATGCACAGCATGAGGCCATCGCGTTGTATAAACTCGGTTACACCCAGTTGGACGATGGCGACCCGGATACCGCCATCGACACGCTGGAAGAAGCCCTCAAACTGTTCCGTTCGCAAGATAGACGGGATTATCAAGGCCGCGTCCTCAGTGCGATTGGCACAGCCCACGCCGAACTCGAACATTGGAGCGAGGCCATCACCTTCCACACATCGGCCCTGCATATCGCGCGTGAAGTCAAAGACAAAGAAGAAGAATCGCTGGTCTTGAGCAGTTTGGGTCAAGCCCTATTAGAAGCGGGTAAACTGCCGGATGCCTTGCTGCGTTATCGTCAAGCCCTGCATCTGGCCTATCAAAGCGGCAAACGCGACAACATCGTCAGCGCCATTGTCGATCTGGTGGAATTGATGCTGCGGAGTAAACGGCTGCTGGCGATATGCGAACTGCTCATCACCGATGCGTTGAAATATGAGCCAAACGATAAAGATGTGTTACGCCTGCAAGAGCGTGTGACCAACGAAAAGACGCTGGCCCAGGCCAATGGTGTTCAGATGGCAGAGGTCAGAGGTACGGCGGAAGAATATGGTGAACGCGCCTATGCCCTTTTAGAGAGTTAGGTCGCTGTATCATTAAACGTAGTCATTTGCAATGCGAAGTGTACTGTAGGGGTCATCCAAT
Source organism: uncultured Anaerolineaceae bacterium (assembly GCA_964614375.1). Taxonomy (GTDB): domain Bacteria; phylum Chloroflexota; class Anaerolineae; order Aggregatilineales; family Phototrophicaceae; genus CAZTLI01. Next base: position 9,282 of record CAZTLI010000145.1, on the reverse strand, counting down.
GTGATGACCCGATTTGTTTAACGCGCCATCCTTCACTGCGCCGCGGCGTGTTCGCGAACAGTCGCGAAGAGTTGTTTGACCAGACGGTCATTCATCAGCGCCGTCTGTAATTCGGGGCGGGTATGCAGGCTGGCATGGATAGAACTGAGAATCATCGTCGCTTTGTCGTAATGGTCATGCGCTTGTTGACTATCGGCTGTGACGGTGCCTAGCAGATAGTAACACAACCACGCATCACGCCCGCCATGCACCAGCTCGCTTTGCAGCGCGGTATTGAGCAGGTCTTTCGCCAGCGGGTCTCCCAGGGCATTAACCGCCATGCCCAACCACATCAAACCGCGTCCGTGCAAAATCGCGTTGGCATCTTTAACATCCTCAACAAATACCCGTGCAACATCCCGGCAGGTGATGTACTGTCCGGTGAGCGCCAGACCATTGATGAGCAGCAATTGCACCAGATGGCGATTGTTGACGTTTTGCTGCTTTTCCTCTGCCGCCTGTTGCAGCAGTTTCATACCTTCTGTCGATTGTCCCAGCGCAATCAGGCACAACGCACGATTGGCTTGCAGCAGGGGGTCACTAAAATGCAGATACTCCAGCAGGTCATTGGCACGATCCAGCACATCGAGCGCCATTTCATAGGCAAATACAGCGCGATAGGCCATGCCCATGTTCCGCAGGTCAAGCACCTGATAATAGATATTGTCGCGCTTGCGATTCATATCCAGCACCCGCTCGAAATAACTGAGTGCCGTCGCGAGGTCGCCCCTATCCAGCGCGATTAAGCCCAACTGTGTCATCGAACTGGCGATTTGCGGTTCGGCCTTTAATTCCTGGGCATGGCTCAAGGCGCGCTGCTGGTACGACAAGCCTTCCCCCAACTGCCCACGACACAGGAATAACGACCCGAACGAACGCAGGACATTGGCGTGCTGCACCACAATATCGCCATCCGGCAGCAGGTCATACGCCTGTCGCAGCGCCAAAAACGCATCATCATACTTACCCAGACTCAGCATCGCCGTACCCAACATGCGCCCTGCCCGGATACGTTCTTCGAGCATTTCCTTTTTTGGCATTTCACTCAAGAGGCGCTGGGCCGCACGACTGGCGGAACTGGCCTCGTCATAGCGCGCGAGGGCATTAAAAACCTGTGCCTGTGTTACCCACATTTGAATACTGGATGGCAGCGCCACTTCGCGCGGGACTTGACCCGTAATCGCCAGACCGCGTTCAATCAGCTTCAGCGCCGCATCCAGTAAACCGCGTTCCATCCGATTTTCAATTGCCGACAGATAGGTCTCGACGGCGCGCTCATGCAGATTGCCATTTTCATACTGTTCGGCCAGCATACCCAGATGCTCCGGGTGCGACGCCACCCGCTGACTCAGCCAATTGGCGACTTCGTGATGGTATTGTTCACGTTTGGCGCGCGGCAGCATCTCATAGGCCACTTCACGATAGAGCGTGTGGCGGAAGTGGAACTGCTGGTCGTTTTCAAAACCGCCTTCGGTACTGCGAATAATGATGTTGCGTGTTTCCAGATCGGATAGCGCCGTGTCTACCGGCACTTTCATAATATGCCGCAGCGCGCCCGCCCAGAAGGTCTGCCCGATAACCGCCGCAATCTGCACCACCTGCCGCGTTGACGGTTCGAGATCATCCAGACGCGATTGCAAAATATCCTGCAACCCATCGGGCAGGCGATCAATCATCAAATAGCGATAGTGGTTATAACGCCAATCGCCTTCCTCACGTTGTTCAAATACGCCATTGTTGAACAACATATCCAGGAATTCTTCGATAAATAGGGGATTACCCGCCGCCCGTTCCGAGATGGTCGATGATAGGGTGGACGGCACATTCTCAATCTGGTCGAGCACAAGGCTGACGATTGCCGACGTTGCCATGGGATGCAGTGTACGCAGTCCAATCTCGCAATGACGTGGATTGGACTCCATATACGTGGGTGTTTGTTGTTTAAATTCTGTCCGGGCTGTGGTAATGAGGATACCGGCCTCGTCGGACAGATATTGCGCCAGATAATCGAGCAGTTCTATGGATGCGGCGTCCGCCCATTGCAAATTATCTACCGCGATGAGCAAAAACCCCGTCGTCGCCAGGGCTTTAAACCACTGCCCCAGCTTGGCATAGGCCACGCGCTCTTGACCGCGCCCGCCACTCAATAAAGGCCGCACATGCGGACTTTCCTCAAAACCAAAGCCTGCCAGATAACCCGCAATCGCCGCGACGGCTTCAGCATCGGCTTCGGCGTACTGGTCTTTCACAAAGTCAATAATGCGCGACTCGGCATCGGCTGAGGGCATATCATCCGTCAGATTACAGCGTGTCGCTAGAAAGTCGCGCAGCAGGTTGTGCGACGTGGTGCGTTTTTCATAGCGCGCGATCATCGTCAACTGCGAAAAATGCCGGTCGGCTGCTTGCACCAGAACCGACTGCATCAGACGGCTTTTGCCCATTCCAATATCGCCATAGATGGTGATGACATGAAACTCTTCGTCTTCCAGTGCCAGCTGCCAGATGCGGGCGATTTGCTTGAGTTCATCTTCACGCCCGACAAATGCCAGTTCCAACCCCGCGACCTGATCGCGCGTGAGCTGGGTATTGGGCTGTTGGCGGCGTCCTTGCACGGAATAATGGACTGTCGGCTTCTCGAAGCCTTTGAGCAGGGTGGGCGGTTGTTCGCTGGTGATGAAGTGATTCCGCACCCGATGATGCGTATGCTCGTCAATGAGAATCTGGCCCGGTTCGCAAATGGCCTGTAAACGCGCTGCCAGATTGGTCGCGAGACCGAGCGCGAGGAATTCTTGCTTTTGTGTGCCGCCGATCATGCCGACGACCACGCGCCCGGTGCTGATGCCAATGCGGACATTAAACTCGGCGTGATACTGCCGCTGGACATCGGTGGCATAGGTTTGAATGTTGGCTTGCAAGGCCACCGCACAGGCCACTGCCCGCAGCGCATCATCGCCACGACTGCGGTGCGCGCCAAAGAACGATAGCAAACCATCGCCTAAATACTGCCCGACCTCACCATCATATTCCGCAATCAGACGCGCCATGCGTTCATGCGCCACATTAATAATCGACTTCCACGCTTCTTCATCTTCCACGCGGCGCGCCAGTTCGGTTGAATCTTTGACATCAATGAACATCACCGTCACCAGACGGATTTCGTCGGCGCCAACCACGGGGGACTCTTTGGTGCGAACGGTTTGCAAAACGCGGCGTTTGTCCAGCAATGCCAGCACAATTTGATTATAGGCTTCCGACGTAAATCGTTGGCGATTAGCCTGTATCTCGCGGAGCGCGGCAGAAAGTTGTGCTAAACGGCTTGTACGTTGAGAAGTCATGGTCATTCACGATTTATGGGCAGCCAGAACCCAAACTCGCTGCCGCGACCGGGTTCACTCCGTACCCACACTTCACCGTCGTGCCGGTCAATCACATTTTTGACGAGGCTTAAACCCAAACCAGTGCCTTTTGGCCCGGACAGCTCATCAACACGATAGAACGATTCAAAGACAAAGCGTTGATGTTCGGGTGAAATGCCAATCCCGGTATCTTTGACGATGAAATACACTCGCGCGTCATCATATTGGGTTTCAATCGTAATTGTACCACCGTCGGGGGTATATTTGGTGGCATTACCAATGAGGTTTTCCATCGACTGGCGAATAAGCACAGGGTCCGCCACAATGCCGGGCAAACCCGCTAATGAAATTTGCGTGACCAGTTTCTGCTGGCGCGAATCCGCCATCAAACGCATATTCACCAGCACAATTTTAACCAATTTTTCAAAATCTATTTCTTCGTGGAGTTCTAAGGGCGAACTGCGTATCCGTTCGACCCGCAGCAAATCGTCTAATAATCCCCCCATGCGCTCTGTCGAACGTCGAATGGCGGACACATATTCATGCACAGGTGATTCGGGGTCGGGCGTATCGAGCACGACCATATCGGCATAACCAATAATCAACGCCAGCGGACTGCGTAAATCGTGCGAGGCGACGCGCAGCATTTCATCTTTGAAGCGGTGCAAATCGCGCAGGGTGGTCACATCGTGCAGCGCCACCACATAACCCGCCGTCCCGCGAGACTCGTCTTGCCACATGGCGACGGTAATTTGATAATCCTGCTGTCGCCGTTCGGAACGCGCTTCAAAGGCCCAATGGGGCGCGTGCATTTCCCCGTTGATGATGTTGACGACCGGTTCAAATACCGTATCGACTTCGACAAAATCCGCGATATGCCGCCCAACGACTGCCCCATCAAGCTGTCTGCCGACCAGAGACAGCGCCGCGTCATTCGCGAGCAGGACTGTGCCATCCTCATCCAGCACCAGCAGCACAGCGGGAATGGCATGGATGACCGTTTCTAACTGCCGCTGCTGCGATTGAACATTGTGGAATAACTGGGCGTTATGAATAGCGACCACGGCTTGATTGGCGATAATCGTCATCAAACGCAGGTGATACGGGGTAAAGTGATTGGGTTCGGGATGGGTCAGCGTGACAATCGCCTGCACGCGGTCATTGAACAAAAAGGGCACACACAACACCGAACGTACAGGCAGCGTGTCATCGGCAAAAACAATCCAGCGGTCATCCTGTTCAGTATCATAGACCACTGTGCCTTCTTTATGGCGCATCACCCATCCGGCGAGACCTTCGTGCATCACCTTACTCACGACTCGATAGGACTCATCGCGGCTCAGTTCACGCGCCGTCAGGATATGCCCCCAGTCGATGTCGATTTCATCATGTAGAAACAGACTCGCCTTGTTCGCGCCGACGGCTTTCGCCGCCAACGTGATGACCTTTTGCATGACCGAATCTAAATCCAGAAGTGTCAATAATTGCGAAACTTCGGCAAGCACTTCCAAATCTTCAAATGTTGGTTGTTCGACTTCCACCTGTGACATACATTGTTCCATTAAGATTGAAGCGGCGTTTATACATGATAAATTAAGTGAAGCATAATCCACGACTTTGCACAAGTCAATGCGGATAGAAATTTCGCTTGTAATTATCGTGATTTTTTACGTGTTCTTTATTCTTCCACTACCAATCTATCGGATTTTGCAGCAATCCGGCTAATAAGTCCACACAGGCCTGCACATCGCCAATATCCACCGTTTCACTCGTGGTATGGATAAAACGGCAGGGAATCGAAATACAACCGCTGGGCACACCAGCATGAGCAATCTGAATCGCGGCGGCATCCGTCGTACCCCCTGTTAGCAATTCCAGTTGATACGGGATTTTATCGGCCTCTGCGCGGGCAATCATCCAGTTCTTGATAGCAGGCGGGACGATGAGGCCGTGGTCATGCACTTTAATCGCCGCGCCGCCGCCCAATTTCACCACCATCTTGCGGCCTTTGATCTGGTCGCCCGTCCCTGTGACATCCAGCGCAATCCCCACATCGGGCGCGATGGCCTGTGCCGCGGTCCGTGCGCCGCGCAAACCAACCTCTTCCTGCACAGTGAAAACGAAATACAGGCTATGGGGTGTTTTTTTCGTCTTTAGTTTACGCATCGCTTCAATCGCGACCACGCAACCAATGCGATCATCCATCGACTTGGCGACGACACGCTGACCGCGCACCTCCATCTCGCGCCAGAAGCCTGCTGGACTGCCCGCAGGCACAGGATCGGTGCCATCGGCTGAATCGACATCAATATAAAACTGGTCTTTGTCATGAACACCGATGACGCCAATCGTGCCATTTTCAAAGCGGACGCGATTGCCATGCAGCGTGTTGTTAATCAGTCCGCCGATGTTGGTAAAGCGCAGGTAACCGCTGCTGGGTTCAGTATAGGTCGCCATCAAGCCGATTTCGTCCATATGCGCGGCGACCATCACCTTCTTGTCACCGCTACCCACGCGACAAATCAAATTACCCAACCCATCAACCGTCATTTCAGCGCACAGGTCTGCGACTTCGGCCTCAATCACCTTGCGGATATGATGTTCATAGCCGGATGGCCCCCACGTTTCGACCAGCTTCTTGACTAACTCAATCACGCGCTACTCTCCCTCTACCCGACTATTAGATTACCGGATAAATGCGAACAATGCACCTACGTTCAAACCTGATCCCGATGTGCCGCCCGACGATACACCGCCCGAAAGTGCGATAAGCCTGTAGGGTGATATTCAAAAACGTCGAAGGCCTCTTGTTTCAAGCTATACACCTGCAACACCGCCAGCTCCGCCCGCGAGACAGGCCAGGGTGGGCCCGTCGCTTCGGTAGCATCCTCACGCCCCAGACACAGCACCAGCAGCCTGCCATCGGGCGCAACAAATTCGGCGATATGGCGCAGACAGCTATCGCGCAGACTCAATGGCAGCGATTGAATTGTCCGACTCTCCAGTACGAAGTCATAGGCACCGATCCAGTCCTGCGGCGGATGAAACAGGTCAGCGACAACATACTGCACATCGCCTTTGAAGAATCGCTGTTTGCACCAGTCAATGGCACTCTCCGACACATCAAAGGCCGTGACCGCAAAGCCACGTCGCGCCAATTCTTCGGCATCATCACCCAGACCACAACCGACGACTAAGGCGCGCTTGCCTTCGCCGTGCAGGTCATGCGCGCCCAACCACGTCATCAAGTGCGGATTTGCCGCCATGTGTGCCCAGGGGACGCTGCTGGCATCACCATCCGCAGCAGCATACAATGCCTCGAACCAGCCGGTAGCGTCGCCACGCTGCAAGTAATCACGCATAATGTCAGAAGGTGACGGATTATCAGCCATATGCTTTACGTCCGTTTCAACACATCCCACGACAGATTGTTGATGAGCGCCTGAAGCAGCTTCAAGGCGTTGGCATAATCGTCACGATGAATATAGGCCGCGGGACTGTGAATATAGCGCGCCGGGACAGACACCACCCCCGATGGAATACCGGCATTTGCGGTATGAATCGCGCCTGCGTCTGTGCCACCACCGCGCACGGTCTTCAATTGATAGGGAATGCCGGCCTTTTCCGCCGTCTGCCGTTGATAATTCAAAATGCGCGGGTCAGTAATCATGCGCGAGTCGATGACGGTGAGGGCGGGGCCATGGGCGAGTTTTGTGGATGGATTGTGATTGTCGTCATCATCATCGGCTTCACGCTCCGGGTCGGGGATGTCGCCCGCGGGTGTCGTTTCCAGCACAAACGCGACATCGGGCTTAAGGATTTTCGCCGCCACCTGTGCCCCGCGCACACCAATTTCTTCCTGGGTAGTGAAGGCCGCCAGCACATCGACTGGATAGGAGTCCGCCTGCAAGATGTCAATCAACAGGGCGCAGCCTACACGGTCATCAAGGGCACGTCCCCGCAAAATATGCTTACCGACTTTCATGAATTGCGCGTCGAACACCACCCGGTCGCCCAATTTGACCTTGCCCTTTGCCGCGTCTTTGGTCGTCGTGCCAATGTCGATACGCAAATTACTGAGTTTCACGACATTCTCGTCTTGACTGAGATGAATCGGCGCCCAGATGAATACACCGGGCACGCTATCCTTGCCAATTTTGACGCGCAAGGCAGGCAGGATGCGCGGGTCGATTCCGCCAACATTCACGACCCGAATCAGGCCATTGCTATCGAAGCCGCTGACCATGAAGCCAATTTCGTCCATGTGTGCCGCGAGCAGCACACGCGGCAGCTTTTTGCGAGATTTACTCTTTTTCACAGCGGTGATATTGCCAATGGCGTCAATCCGCACATCGCGCACATGCCCGGCTATCGCGTTGAGGATGATGTCGCGGACGGCATCTTCCTGCCCGGATACGCCCGCCGCTTCGGACAGTTCTTTGAGTATCATCTAGGCATCCTTGTTGTTGTCGCTGCCCGCCTGCCAATCTATCGCCGCCATAAAATCCGCATCCAGACTGGCGATAAACAACGCGAGCAAGCGTCCCGAACGTTCAATGTCTTTGATGTCCAGCGTTTCGACGGGCGAGTGCATATTGCGAATAGCGATGCTGAACAATGCCGTTGGAATGCCTTCCCGCGCCACCTGTATTGCCCAGGCGTCTGTGCCACTATTACCGGGCAGCACCTCGTCCTGCCATTTGATTTCGTGCTGTTTGGCGACGGCCTGAATTTTCTCGTTGAGCTTCGGGTGCAGATTTGGCCCCATGCCGATGCACGGGCCGCCGCCCATCTCATTGGCATGATCGCTGCTGACGCCGGGTTGTTCGGCAAAGGTCACATCCAGCGCAATGGCAATGTCGGGGTTAATGTGATGCGCCGCCGTCGTCGCGCCATACAGTCCGCTTTCTTCCTGCACCGTCGCTGTGGCATAAACATCCCAACTATGCTGCATGGATTGCAATAAATCGAGGCAGTACGTCACCGCCGCCACACACGCCCGGTCATCGAATGCCTTCGCCGCCACACGTCCATTCGCCAGCTCAATCATGGGCACATCGGGCGTGACTAAATCGCCAATCCGCACGAGTTTATTGACTTCTCTGGCAGACAGTCCAACATCTATGACCAGTTGATTCATTGTCGGATATTTTTTGCGAGAATCAGCAGTCGTCAGGTGATTGGGCAGCGTCGCGACCACACCGGGCAGTGATTGCTTGCCGTGTACGAGCACGGGTTGCGCGGGCATGATGCGACTGTCGATACCGGCGACATCATGCACAAACAAAAAACCATCGACTATATCGCGCACCATCAGGCCAATTTCGTCCATGTGGGCGGCGAGCATGATTTTACGCGGTGATTCCGGGGGACGAGTGGCCTTTTTGATGGCGATGAGACTGCCGAGACGGTCTTGTGTAAATTCATCGACCAGCCCTGTCCATGCCTCGCGCACGACGGCGCGAATATTCTCCTCATAACCCGATGGAGCGTGAGATTCAACTAACGCTTTCAAATGTGCCTTTAAGTCCAGCAATGCCCACGCTCCCTATCCATCAACGCCAAACCACATGCCGATGAGAATTGTACCATCTGTTATCGTGATCGTCAGATTTTGATGGCTATTGTACGAAAAACGCCTACACATTGTCTGTAGGCGCTGTCTTATCAAACGGGGAAAAACAACGGCTATGGGCAGCCGTTATTTGCCGGGTCGCCCGCCTCTATTGGGCACGCATCCATCGTATCGAGCACGGTGTCATTGTCGGTATCCTGACACGAGTCGCCGATGCCATTCGAGTCCATATCGGCCTGTGCGGGATTAGGCACTGCGGGGCAATTGTCCGTCGCATCCGCAATCCCATCCCCGTCTGCATCCGGCGCGGGC
>CAZTLI010000144.1:0-11590 GCA_964614375.1 uncultured Anaerolineaceae bacterium | reverse complement strand
TCATCATCGCCCTGATATTACACGGACTCAACTGGCTGATTTTCATCGGCATGGCGGTGAGTTTGCTGCCTGTTTTGCTGCGTGACCGTATGGGGACGGAAATTGTGCTGTTTGGCGTGCTGGCGGTGCAGTTCATCAGCTTCACGGGCGGGCTATCGGCTTTCAACACGATTATCAGTCTGCTGGCGTCGCCTCTTTCTGGTTGGATGACAGACCGCAGCGGCAATCGCTGGTGGGTGGTGGCGGTGATGGTGACGATAGGCGTCGTCTCGCTGGCTGTTGCGGCGGTGGGAGATGGGGGATGGGTCGTGCTGGCGACGATGCTCAACGCCATAGTGACGAGTGTGCTGGTCACGCAGTTGACCGCCGTCGTGGGCGATTATGCCCGGCCCGGTTCTGGGCGCGAAGCCCGACGCGGGCGCATCCTCGGCATCATGAACACCGTTGGCGACATCGGCGGGGCACTGGGGCCACTGGTCGCCTTTGCCCTGCTGCCGGTGATTGGCCTGACCGGGATTTTTGCAATCGGCGCGCTCGTGCTGGCGCTGCTGCTGCCGGCGGCATTGTGGGCGGCATGGTGATGACTGCCACAATGCCTATACTGCTTTGCCCGATAAGCAGATAAAACAGGTGAATTATTTACAGAATCATCTGTTAAACAGGAGCGCAACAGGTAATATTTCGTAATGCAGGCCACAAAAATGAACCGCAAACAATGCAGCAGGTTTTGCAGGGACGAATGCGCGAATCGCCCCTGCGTTGTGCGTCATATCGTGCGTGTTTAACCGTTTGCCAGCAGTTTTTCGCGGCGTTTACGCTCTTTCAGGCGCTGTTCGGCGTTGAGTTCGCGCTTCCGCAGGCGCAGGCTTTTCGGCGTCACTTCCAACAGTTCGTCCTCCGCCATGAACTCAATCCAGTCATCGAGACTCATCACCCGCGCGGGTTTCAAGCGGACATCTTCGGCATAACTCACGGTGCGGACGGAGGTCAGTTTCTTGGTCTTGTTGACATTGACATCGAGGTCTTCGCTGCGGATGTGTTCGCCCACCACCTGCCCGGCATAGACCTCTGTGCCCGGTTCGATGAAAAATGAGCCGCGCTGCTGCAAATGGGTCAGACCATAGGCGACGGCTGTCCCCGTTTCCATCGCCACCAGGCTGCCAAACTGCCGCGACGGGGGTTCGGCGTTGACCAGCGTATCATAGCCGTGAAACAGCGGGTGCAACTGCCCCATACCACCTGTGGCGCGCATAAATTGCGATTGGAAGCCAATCAAAAAGCGCGTCGGCACAAGGTAGGTGATGAAGGTCGTACCGTGTTCGGTTTGCATATTGAGCATCACACCGCGCCGCACGCCCATGAGTTCGAGCACGGTTCCGGCGCTGTCGTCGGCGACTTCGATGTGGACTTCTTCGATGGGTTCGAGCGTTTCACCGGTGTTCGGGTCTTTTTTGAAAATCACCTGCGGCTTGCTCACGTCAAATTCATAACCTTCGCGCCGCATGGTCTCGATGAGGATGCCGAGATGCAGTTCGCCGCGCCCACTGACGATAAAGCGATCTGGCGAATCGCCATCGGTCACCCGCAGGGCGACATTGCTGCGCGTTTCATTATAGAGGCGTTCGCGCAGTCTACGGGATGTGCCCCAGCCCGTTTTGCCCTCTTTACCGGCGAAGGGCGACGTATTCACGCCGAATGTCATGCGGACTGTCGGTTCTTCGACGCGAATCGGCGGCAGGGCTTCCAACCCTTTGTTGAGCAGCACGGCGTCGGCAATGGTATCGCTGATGCCAATTTCGCCCAACCCGCCAAACGCCACAATCTCGCCCGCCTGCGCTTCATCGACTTCCTGCCGCTCCAGATTGTGATAGGTAAACAGGTATTCAATCGTGCCTTTCGCCCGTTCGCCGTCCGGTGCCACCCGCACGACACTCATGCCGCGTCGCAGCGTCCCCGAACGCAGCCGTCCGACGCCAATTTGCCCTTTGTAATTGTCATATTCCAGCGTCGTCACCAGCAAACGCGCCGGCGACTCTAAATCGACGCTTGGCGGGGGCACTTTGTTGATAATCGTCTCGAACAGCGGCGTCAGGTCATCGACCATGGCATCGGTCTGGTAGCCGGCTGTCCCTTTGAGGCCAACGGCATACACCACCGGGAAATCGGCCTGTTCATCTGTCGCGCCCAGTTCGACAAACAGGTCAAATGTCTCGTTCAGGACATCCACCGCGCGCGTGTGGGGGCGGTCTACCTTGTTAATGACGACGATAATCCGCAAACCAAGTTCCAGCGCCTTCCGCAGCACAAAGCGGGTTTGTGGCATGGGGCCTTCGACGGCATCGACCAGCAGCAGCGCGCCATCGACCATATTCAGCACGCGCTCGACTTCGCCGCCGAAATCGGCGTGCCCCGGTGTATCGACAATATTGATTTTGACGCCGTGCCAGGTGACGGCGGTATTTTTGGCGAGAATCGTAATGCCGCGTTCGCGTTCCAGCGCATTGGAGTCCAGGATGCGTTCGCCAGTGGTCGCGCCTTCCCGAAAGACTTTGGCCTGTTTCAACATGCCATCGACCAGTGTCGTTTTACCATGGTCAACGTGGGCGATTATCGCGATGTTACGCAGATCATCCCGTGTGTGTGTCACGTTCGTGTGTCCTGTTTGGCTCATTTTTCGACTTCATCGGGGGATTAAACCCGGAGAATTTGATTCTAGCAGAGAATTGCAGCGCTGAGAATAGGGTGAGTGCTGCGCCTCTGGTTGAACCCATTTCTGAGTTTTAGCTTAAGGGTGGTTAAGAAATATCACGATTATAGGGCAAGCGGCTTGCCCCTCATCTGCGGTCGGCGTTAATAATCGCGTGGGTTTGAGTCGTTTACTGTAAGCGTTTAAAAAGGAACTGAGTATGAGGAATCAGATGATACGAGTCGTGTTTGGTTGTCTTTTATTGGGAATGGCGGCGCTAGTCTCGGCACAGGATGAGGCTGCGACACCCTTTGAAGTCTATGATGATGCGCCTGCGCTTGCGCGTGGTCAATCGAGTGCGTGGGATGGGCGATTTATCGACCCCGGCGCAGTGACCTACTACGATGGCCAATTTCATATGTTCCGCAACGGCTTTCGTGGCTGGCCCGCGCGCGTGGGCATGAGCTATCACACGTCCGACGATGGCATAACGTGGCGACAGGTTTCTGAAGGGGAGGTATTCGTCACCGAAGACGTGGACTATGCCGGGATTGCTGCGCTGGCGTCGAGTGTACTGGTCGAAGCGGATGGGACATGGGTGCTGTATTTTTATGCGTGGAATGGCAATCCGGGTACGGCGGATGCGGGCACGATAGGCCGCGCCACTGCCGATAATCCGCTTGGCCCATGGACACCTGACCCGGAGCCGATACTGCTCAACGGCAGTCGGGGCGAATGGGATTCGTCGCAACTCACCGCGCCGAGTGTGTCGCGCACGGATGACGGGTATGTGATGTATTACGCAGGGATAGGCTCGACCCGGCAGCACGCCATTGGCATGGCAACCAGTGCGGACGGCATCCATTGGGCAAAATATGATGACCCCACAACCATCGCCGCCCCCTATGCCGACAGCGACCCGGTGATGGTCACGACATTGGAGTGGGAAGGCACGGGCGTGCATCAACCGCGGGTGATGCAAACGGATGATGGTTGGGTCATGGTGTATCGCGCGACGGGGGTAGGAGTCGGCGGGATGCGTTTGGGTGTTGCCACCAGTGCCGACGGCCTGACATGGACACGACAGGATAACCCGGTTTTCGCGCCCGGCGATGTCGAAGGCGGCGACAATTTCTGGTTTCATAGCACGGCCTATTTCGAGGGCACGATTTACCTCTATGTCGAAATTGGCCCGGATCGTTCACCCAGCCAAACCAACATCTATGTCGCCACCTATGCGGGCGATTTCATAGACGATTAACCCTCTATCCATCAGCAGCAGGATGCCCGTTGCGCTCTCAAGCCAGTGGCCTAGAATAGATGGGATGATTGCACAAGGAGTAATGAAGCGATGACGACTCGAACTCTATCCCGTCGATTTGATCTGCTGGTACGCCTGTGGCGCGAAAACGAATGGCTGTATCTGGTGGTTGGCCTCGTTGCGGGCGTCCTGATTTTGCCGCTGCTGGCCTTGATTCGGGCTGACCTGCCGACGCTGCTGGTAGACCTCGTGCCCGAAGCGATTGGTATCACCTTCACCGTCGTGATATTGGATCGTCTGGACGGAATGCGCGAAGAACGACAGGTGCGCGACCAGCTTATCCGCCATATGAACAGTCGTTACAATCACACGGCCTTGCAAGCGATTGAAGACCTGCGTGTGCTGGGCTATTTGAGCGATGGCACGGTCGCCAACCTGAGTTTGCGCGGCAGCAACTGGAAAGAGGGCAATCTGTATCAGGCGGATTTGCGGAATACCGACCTGACCAATGCGCGGGTTGAACTCGCGGACTTCGTGCAGGCCAATCTGGAGGGTTCGACTCTCACCGACGCGCAGCTTGCCACCACATGGACGATGCACGGCGCGACGCTGCCCGATGGCACACGCTATAATGGACGCTTCAATCTGCCCGGTGATTATCGTTACGCCGTCCGCAGTGGCGTCGATGTGACAACGCCGGAAGCCATCGCCAAATGGTATGGTGTGCCGCTGCAAGACTATCTGGAAGGTCAGCGGTGGGCGAAGGCCAGGCTGGGGCGCGAGTGGGCCGCCTCTGCCGACAGCGAGCCGCAGCAGTAATCCCAAACCAAAATCACACATCTAATCGCTGTTGTTAACCCACCGCATGGTGTATAATTTTTGGGATATATTGGGATAAATCCGAACAAGGGTACAGGAGAAGTCAACCATGCGCCTGAGCGTATTGCAAGAAAATCTGGCGAAAGGGTTGAGTATTGTTGGAAAAGCCGTAGACAACCGCCCGACGCTGCCCGTTCTGGGCAACATCCTGCTGGAAACAGAAGACGCCCGCTTGAAATTGGCGGCGACCAATCTGGAAATGAGCATCACCTGCTGGATTGGCGCAAAAGTCAATGAAAGTGGGGCGATCACCCTGCCCGCCAAAACTTTTGGTGAACTGGTCAACAATCTATCGCCCGAACGAGTCGATTTGATGCTCGACCCGGCGATTCAAACCGTGCGCGTGCAGTGTGGCGCGACCACTTCCAATGTCAAAGGCATTGATTCGAGCGAATTTCCACTGGTGCCAACGGGTGGCGCAGCCGATATAGCCATCCCCGCCAATACCCTGCGCGAGATGATTAACCAGACGGTGTTCGCAGCGGCGAAAGAAGATAATCGCCCCATCCTCACGGGAATCTTCACCCAATTCGATGGCAACGTCATGACGATGGCGGCGGCGGATGGGTATCGTCTGGCGGTACGCACGGCGGAAATCGAACGCACCTTCACCGAACCGCTGGATATGGTCATCCCCGCGCGAGCGCTGGCAGAAGTCGCCCGGGTGATTGGCGATGATGACGAAGACGTGACGATCACACTGCCCGGTGAACGCGATATTGTGCTGTTCCATCTGAAAAATGTCGATATATCGTCGCAGCTGCTGGAAGGCAAATTCCCGGATTTCAGCGCCATCATCCCGCGCAGCTACAGCACCTCGACCAAACTCTACACGCATGATTTGCTGCGTGCCTGCCAGCGCGCCGAAATCTTCGCCCGTGACAGCGCCAATAATGCCCGTCTGTACGTCAAGCCGCCCAAAGGCCCTGGCGAACCCGGCGAAGTCATGGTCGCCAGCAAGAGCGCCGAACGTGGGGATAATGAAGGCGTTCTCGACGCCGCCGTCGAAGGCGAACCGCTGGACATCTCGTTCAACATCAAATATCTCATCGAAGTGCTGCGTGTGATTAATGAAGAACGGGTCGTGTTCGAGAGCAATGGGGCAGCCAATCCCGGTGTCTTGCGTCCCGAAGCACGCGATGATTTCATCCACGTCATCATGCCGATGAGCGTCACCCGCTAGAATAGACTCCATACACCACACCGGAGAGCGTCGTCCACAACGGGCGGCGCTCTTTTTTTTGAGTCCGGTGTAACAATACGCACACGATTACAAACAATTTAGCAAGATTTTTTGCCGCAAAACACACCTTCAGGAAGATTGTCTCCCGGCTTTCGGAGTGCGGCAATTTAAGGCTATTTTCATGCTTGGCGGGCGAAAAGCGCCGATTTTATCCCAAACTTATCCCAATAATTGGCGACATATATCCCAAATAAACCCGATTCGATGTTACGACAAATATTAAATCCCAAATGCGGTTTGGGAAATGTATTATGTGTTACAAATTCATATCCCAAAATATCCCAAATGGGTCTTTACGTTTCTTTACTTTCTGTTCATAACCTGTTCATAACTTTCGACAGCCTGTTCATAACCTGCAACTATGTAATATTAATTCGCATACTTACCTGTCGAAAACTCTGTAATATTCACCGAAATTGTTCATAACTGACCCCCTGCCTGTCGAAAACTGTTCATAACTTGCCGAGTTATGAACAGGTACCTGTTCATAACTCATTATCCCACATATCCCAAATGGCTAAAATTTTGGGGATATATTCGGTATATTTTGGGTTATAACGGGGGGTGGTTGGGATAAAAATCCCACATTACAGTGTGCGTTACAAAGTTATGAACAGTTTGAACAGGCCCTACTACTAGGACTACTATTATACATTATCCCAACTATGGGTAAGCTCGCTTTTTTTGTTGCCAATCCCAAACCCAACACACATCGCATAAAAGACCACAAAATGCTACACTAGGCACAGTCGGAAACCTTAAGGAAAATCAGACACATGGCTCAGGAACAGTTGGAGTCTCTGCCGGAACAGGTGCAGCATAAAATCGCTGTCTTGACACGCCTTGCCGAAGCCAGCGCGGAACTCAATTCCACCCAACAACTCGAAACGATTTTGACCAACTTTATGGACATCGCCGCAGAAATTACCGATTGTACGGATGCGTCGGTTTTGCTCTGGAATAATAAGAGCCACGAATTGTTTTTCGCGGCAACCACTTCGCGCGGCAGTCAAGCACTCATGGGTAAGCCCGTCCCGCTGGATAGCATCGCTGGTGAAATCATCCGCACGAATGACTATATTCAAGTCGATGATGAAAACGACCCGCGCATTTATCGCAAAGTCGATGAAGACATTCAATTTGTGACCAAATCGCTGCTGGGCGTGCCGATGACATTCAAAAATCGCGTCATTGGCGTGGTCGAGGTCTTGAATAAACGCCAACTGCCCTGGACCGATGATGACCGGCGTTATCTCAAAGTGCTGGCGGCACAGGCGGCCATCGCCATCGAAACCGCGCAAATGGTCATCGCGCTCAAGCAGGCCAACGAAGAAATGCGCCAATTGGATAAACTCAAAAATGACTTTATTGCCATCGCCTCGCACGAATTACGCACGCCGCTCGGTGTGATTTTAGGGTATGCCACCTTTTTACAGGAAGAGACCACCGACGAAGCCAGGGAACACGCCGGGCGCGTTCTCGCAAGTGCGATGCAGCTTCGGCGCATTATCGAGGATATGGTCAACCTGCGTTATCTCAAACAAAAAGAAACCGAACTGCTGCGCGAAAATGTCGTCGTGGGCGACCTCATCGAGCAGATGTATTCCGAATTTCTGACCTTGACGGAGGTACATAACCATCATCTGGTGATCAATCTACCGCCCAAACATGCCATCGTGCG
This sequence comes from uncultured Anaerolineaceae bacterium, assembly GCA_964614375.1. Classification (GTDB taxonomy): domain Bacteria; phylum Chloroflexota; class Anaerolineae; order Aggregatilineales; family Phototrophicaceae; genus CAZTLI01. Next base: position 3,840 of record CAZTLI010000144.1, on the reverse strand, counting down.
CGCGGATCGTAATCGCCTGACGATGATATTGACCAACCTGCTCAATAACGCGGTGAGCTTCACGCCCGAAGGCGGGTATATCACGATTGAGGGTAAGGTCGAAGATGGTGAGGTGCATGTGAGCGTCATCGACAATGGTATCGGGATGACGCCTGAACAGCAAAAGCGGGTGTTTGATGAATTTTATCAGGCCGAAGACCACATGACGCGGCATGTCGGCGGCCTGGGGATTGGTTTAAGTATCACGCGGGCGCTGGTACAGGCGCATGGTGGACGTATCTGGTGTGAGAGTGAGGGTGCGAACAAGGGGAGCACATTTACATTTGCCTTGCCTATAGCAGATAATGGTGGGTAAGGTCTATTTTGTTAGAGACTATCACAACTAATCTCAGGAGTTTGTAGGATGACTATTTCGTTTACATGGTTGGGGCATTCGGCATTTGTGCTCATGATTGGCGACAATCAAGTGTTGATAGACCCCTTCTTGACTGATAATCCGCTGGCGGCGGCCAGTCCCAACGATCTCAACCCCGAATTTATTCTGCTCACCCATGCCCATTCCGACCACGTTGGGGATACCATCGACATTGCCCGCCGTTCGGGTGCGACGATAGTCTGCAATTTTGATATGGGCAACTGGTTTTTTGACAAAGGGCTGCAACGCATTCAACAGGGTAACCCCGGGGGCACGTTCGACGCCGGTTTCTTCAGTATCAAATGGACTATCGCCCATCATAGTTCATCGTTCCACGATGGGACATATGGTGGACAACCCAACGGCTTCATTATCACGGCGCTCGGTAAAAAGCTGTATTTTGCGGGGGATACCGCCCTGTTTTTAGATATGCAGTTAATTGGCGAAGAAGGCATCGACGTGGCCTTTTTGCCGATTGGCGACCTGTTCACCATGGGGCCAGACGACTCGATCAAGGCGATCCGGTTCATTAAGCCCAGGATGGTCGTGCCGGTGCATTACAACACATGGCCGCCGATTGTGCAGGATGCGGCGTCGTGGGCAGATAAGGTCAATCGTGGGACAGACGCCCAACCCATCGTCATCGACCCCGGCAACACCTATACGCTGGAATAAACCGTGATTTTAGCCGCTTAAAGGGTGCTGTAGGCCAGCATCCTTTTTCTGTTTAAACGGGATTGTGCCGTATAGATGGGTTGATGGGTTGTATTGCCGGGATTGGGCTTCATCCTATCCTGAAGCCGCCTTTCCTCGTTTTGCTCCTTGACTCTGTGTTACGCGCCGGCCTTTATGCGGGCGGTAGATTCGCTTCTGACCGGGTGGCGATGTCAATCACCTGATCGGGGTTAAATTGACCTGTCAGATAATGCAGCGACATGGCGCGGTCTTCGCCTCTGGCCGTCGTCAGGATTTCCGCACAGAAGGCGGCAATATCCTGCACGATGCGTTCATAACGATAATAAGCCAATCCAACCGGATTGACCTGTGCCTGACCATAGCCCTGATAAAAGAGGCGTTCTTCTGCCTGTGGCGAACGCAGACTCCCGAACTGTCCGCCGCCTGCGTACATCAAATCGCGTTCTTTGGGTGCGCGTAGCACCGTATCCCAATCGACAAGGTATAACCGATTGTCCCTATCAATCAACACATTGCCCGCGTGAATATCGGCATGACACAGCACCAACGGCGGTGATTGCGCTTGCAGCACAGCCGCCAGATCGTCCGCCCGACGGACGAGTCTATCGATTACGCCGCGCTGGTGGTTGATGAGGTCTGCCAATGCCGCCGAAATGGGGTCTTGACAGGTCGTTTCTGCGAGCTGGCGCTGGAACGATTTGACCTGTTCACGATACACATCTGTATAACGCTCTTGTTGGATGCGGTCTGTCCATGTGGCGGGCAGTGCGACATGGTGAATGGCTAGCAGCGCGCGACCCAATTCGATCCAGTGGGCATCGGATAGGGCGACTTCGTAACCGTTGCGTCCGGCGATGAAGGGCGAGACGAAGACCTTAAAATCGCCTAAATCCGCCCATAACTGCCCCGATTGTGTGGTTAAGGGGGCGATGACCTGTGTGACGCCCTGTTCGTGGAGATGCTTCGCAATGGCAACAGGCAGTTCATCAAATGCGCCGCTGCGGAGTTTGACAAAATAAGCGGTATCATCTGTTGTCGCGCGATAGACGGCTGTGTTTCTGTCCGCGCCAATCGGCAGGAATTCGATTGCGCGCACCGCCCGACCATAAGCGGTCTGCAAACAATCGACGATGGCATGGTCTTCAATGTTGGGCTTTTCGAGCATGGTGGGTCTATTGCTAACTCAGGCGGAGGAGCGATGGCAGCAGGAAAGCGGCGAGTATTATCAGCACGACGACCAGCAGCACAATCCGTCGCCATGTCCAGAAACGAGGGCGACTGCCGTGATAGTACCCGATTGTCAGCGGGTCATAATCCGGCGGCGAATCGTACCCAAAGCGTTCGATGTCCGCATCGCTGGGGTATTCGTCATCATCAATCCAATCATCATAAGACATGGTGTTTAGCCCCTGTTACGCTGGATAGGCAAATGCAACCGGGCAATCTGCCCGCTTGCGCCTCCATCCCCTTCGCGCCGTCGCCGCATGGCGTCTTTGGGTTTAATTAATGGGTGACCGCTGTCATGGTGCTGGCGTCGGCATCGTCAAAGGGTTGGCGCGGGCGGTGGCGTTCTGGTCGAGCGCGGCGCGTGTCGCTTGAAAGTCGATTTGCACCTGTGTCGATGTCAAATTGATGGCGAAGGCGCTGTTTTGCAGGGCGGCCTGTGTGCCTTGAAAGTCGATGGCGGCCTGTGTTTGCTGTTGAATGCCCGCGACGACATCGGCGGTCTGGGTCGCGTTGACGTTGAGATGGAGTTGGGTCGCCGTTGCGCCGAGAACCTGTCCGCGCCAATCGAGCGTCACCTGACCGGCAGCCTGTGAGGCGCGAATCACATCCTGCGTCGCCCGGTCTGCATCGACTGTGCCCTGTACGGCATCAAGATAGGCTGCCGTTGCGCCGAGTGCGTTCCGTGTGGCGACAAAATCCGGGAACAATTCTGGCCCAAAGGCAATCAACACGCCTAACGCAATCACCACCAGCAAAAACAGCATTACCATCGCTATGGCGCAGCCCGTTCCTGAAATTAAGGGACGACGGGGCGGCGGCGCGCCGGTATTTTTGCGTTTGGGGTGGGGATATTCTTCGGGCAAATGGTCGGGGATACTCATGGGCGCGCCTTTCCGTGTCGGTCGCTTTTAGCACTTCAGCGAACAGCACTTCAGCTTAAAGCCAGGGCATATCCCACAAGAATTGTGCTTTTGCTGACGGGCTGAGATGCTGACTACGTATTACCCTCAAGTGTACGGTGGATTGGCAAAACTCGAAAGCCTGAATGCCTAACGCCACCAGAACGCCGGACGCCGTTCGTCAAAGCGCCAGAGTCCGGCTTCGCGCGCCACAGCGAAGGCGTGCATCAATTCCGGGTCGCTGATATGGCGGTTGATTTCGGGATATTTATCGGCGCTGACTTTGGCTGTCGGGTAATACTGCGCCATGATATTGACATACGTATCGGGCGAGACCGATTCCGCCAGAAAACGCATGATGTCCGCCGTGCCGGTCACGCCTCCGGGCATGACCAGATGCCGCACCAGGACGCCGCGCTTCGCCAGACCGTTTTCGTCCAGTTTCAACACGCCGACCTGACGGTGCATCTCTTGCACGACGCGGCGCGCCACTTCGGGGTAGTCTTTGGCTTTCATGTAAGTCAGCGACAGGCGTTCGTCCCAGAATTTAAAATCGGGCATGTATATATCGACTACGCCATCCACCCAGCGCAGGCTTTCCAG
>CAZTLI010000143.1:0-11613 GCA_964614375.1 uncultured Anaerolineaceae bacterium | reverse complement strand
GGCATGATGAAGAAATAGCGATGAAAATTGAACATCGCTTCGGCAATCAGCGCCAATTGGAACGTTTTATCATCTGCCTTAGCCTCACGTAGATAGGCGCGGACTAATGCCTGGTGCATGTTGGAGGCCGTTTCAGCTACGGCATCCGATGACGATGACCCGCTGGTGGTGCGACCATTGTAAATTTCGGGCTGATTGCGATCCATCAGATAATGGTGCATGGCATGACCGAGTTCATGTGCCAAAACACTCATAGCCTGTAGACGACCATCAAATGTATTGAACACAAAGGGATGACTGTCATAGGCGGCATTGGCAAACGCGCCTTGTCCACGTCCGTCATTCTGGGCGTAATCGACCCAACGGTCTTCGAGGCAGCCCCGTCGCAAAATGGAGACATATTCGCTGCCCAAAGGTTCTAATCCGGCGCATATCCACTCAATCGCCTGTGGATAGGTCAATTCGGGTTCATCAGCAACCAGCGGCGCCCAGATGTCATAAGGATGCAGTTGGTCAACCTTCAACACTTTGCGTTTGACCGCCCAATAGCGATGCCAGACGGAGAGATTGGCTTTGAAGGTGTCAATCAAATTGTGGAATACACCAAGGGGCAAATTATGGGGTTTCAATCGCGCTTCCAGCACCGACTCATAACCCCGCGCCCGCGCCAGAAACACCTGCTGCTTGACATTGGTAATCAGGCTGCTAGCGAGGGTATTTTGCATCACCAAATGCTGGTCATAAAAGCTCTGCCATGCGTTGCGGCGCAGCACGCGATCCTGACTCTGAATATCGTTGGGCGGCAAAATGGCCTGCCGCACCGGACGGCGCTGTCCCTGACTATCGAGCGCATCGGGAAATTTCATGTCGGTATTGGTCAATTCGCGATAGGTCTGGAATGGCCCCGCAAAGGACTCTTGCAGCATCGCCAGCACTTTTTCGACTTCCGGTGACTGGATATGGGGCTGCTGCCGGAGCAGATTATCGAAGTAGTGGGCATAGATACCTAGACGGGAGTCCTGTTCTGTCCACTGGCGCAGGGTATCCCCCAACTTGAGCAATTCGGGTTCGGCGAACGCACTACTGGCATTGAAGCGACCAATCAGACTCATGACCTGTCCCCATTGGGCTTTGGCCTCCGTATCGTTGGTGTCTACGGAGGTCGCCATTCGCACAAATACAAACAGGCGCACCACACGACGACGCATGTGCGTAAATGTATCGAGCCAATCGGCAAGCACACTCGAAGACTCATGCAAGCGCCCGCTGTAGGCTGTCAACGTGGGCAAACTCGCGGCGATGTCGTCCAATTCCTGTTGAAATGCTGCCCATGATGTGAACACACTCTCGCGATTCCAGGTTTGTTCCAGCGGCACATCAGCACGTTTGAGGTGGGGCGGGGCGGTCATCGGTTCACATCCTTTTCAGAAATGGGCACAATCGATGGTGATTTTAACGTCTTTCGCGCCAGAGGCTTATGACCACTGGGTGCAAGGGGTTTGATGTCTGTGTGTCGTCTGTGCGTGCGCTGCAAATCCAGCGAACAAGCACGCAAATCTGTTATACTCACCGTGAGACAATCCCTGTCTCGCTTTCAAAATAGGACAAGGAGATTTTACTTATGGCAGACAGCGTGTACAAAATAATCGAACTTGTGGGCACCAGCACCACATCGTGGGAAGACGCCGCCAAAAAAGCCGTAGAGACCGCCAGTAAATCGCTGGATGATGTGCGGATTGCCGAAATCACCAAACTCGATATGCGTGTGGAAAATGGCAAAGTCGCCGAATTCCGGGCGCGGGTCAACATCTCCTTCAAGCTGCGTGACAAAGCCGATTAATCGACGATTACTTCTGTTCATTAAAGACAATACAGGGCAATCGACGGTGATTGCCCTTGTCGTTTAAAAACAGTGCCGGGTAAAAGCAGGGATGCGCCACAAGGACTGAGGCTGTGCCCTATCCTCCTGTACCCGCCGGGTCTTGTGCGTGCCTGAGGTGCGATATTAAGATGAATCAAAAGACGCACCATGATGGGTGCGCCCCTGAATTCAGGCAGGAATGAAGAAGTTGGGTTAATAATAATGAAGATTAAGTTCTAAAGTAACCCGCGTGGACGCGGAACAGTCAACCAGCCATGTGAAGGATTGGATTTGCTCGCCATGTCGGCATTGATAGCGGTTTCTGCCATCATTTTGAAGCGGGCGTATTGCAGCAGTTCGCAGCCTTCGTCCAGATCACACGTTTCACCCGGTGAGAGGAGGAAATACTCGTTGGTTGTGCCGTTGTACCATGCCTGCCAGTCATAAGAAGTGTTCATATACCGCATGATAAACCACCTAAACTCTGTGTTGAAACTTGTGTATCTGTATTCAAACATTTCTAACTTGCAAAATCCTTGAATTAGAATCTTGTAGCCTAACAAAACGACCTAAAATTGTTAGGGTGTTAGTGGGACGTTGGTACCAGGTTTCGACGATTTGTGCGGTATTTCCTATCGTTTGGGCGCGAATCTGTGTTAATTCGCCCTAGAATCTGGCTTACAGGGCGAAAGGGCGTTAGCACTATTTGAAGCGTGAAGGACGCATGTATGCGTTTCGCGGAGGGCGCAAAGCGCGATTTTCGGGCAGTCGTCGATTTTAGCCTGTACTTTCGCCCAAGCGGGTTGGTAGAAGTGAGGTATATTAAACAGCAATGGTGTCGAACAATCAATTGTTGGAGAGATAGATGAGCAAGCGATTGGCAATCAAATGGGTGTTGATGGGTGTGCTTATTTTTGGGCTAATGGCATGTGAAAGTTCAGCGGAGCGGACTCCGCTTGTGACTGGCTCGTTTCAAGCCATCACGGGGCGCGATTTGCGTATCGTGACGGGGCAGGTGATTTATGTGCCGGCCTATTCTGAAGTGTTTTATGGACGAGAAGGGATCAACATCGAACTGGCGGTGACGTTGGCAATTCATAACACCGACCTTGAACTGCCGATTATTGTGCAGTCGGTGCGCTTCTATGATACGAATGGGCAACTTGTTCGTGAGTATATAGATGAATCGATCGAGATTGGCCCGCTCGCGACGACCGGTTTTCTAGTAGAAGAAACCGATGTAACCGGTGGTTGGGGGTCTAATTTTGTGGTGGAGTGGGTCGCGGAAGAGCCAGTGCATGAGCCAATTATTGAGGCGATTATGGTCAGTACACGCGGCACACAGGGTATTTCAATGATTAGTCTGGGTCGGGTCATTCAAGAAATAGAGCTAACGCCGACGCCTGAAGAATGAATAGGTTAAACGCAGCCGTTGGGGATAGCGTGAAAGGGGGAGAAAAACTTGCACATGGGAAGCGGATTGCAGTTATCGTATTCGCTTGCTGCCGGACAGGGGTCTGAATTGCCACTGCGGATTAATTTTATATCGGCTGTTGGTGTAGATTGCTGCGGCGCGGGTTGGCGTAAATTATAATGGAAGCACGGTAACAAAAGGAGTGATTCCCCATGAAACAAGCCGACAATCCCACGATTGGGTCGATTCAACCGCCGATGGTGTATATACAGTCTAAGACCGAATGGGAATATCAGCGTCTGGAGCAGGATTTGACGAAGGATGGCGCGCCCGATGCGGCGGCGTTGAATGCGCTCGGCAGGGATGGCTGGGAGCTGGTCGATATGCTGAAGTACAAGGGACGGGCGTATTTCTATTTCAAGCGGTTGAAGGAGTAGGTAGCTGACGGCCTGTTGTGGTAGCGAATAGATGATTTATACATATCCTTCTGATGGCTATTGATGCAAGCGCCCGCCGGATTGCCTCATCAACCACCGCCAGGTGGATTTTCCCCCAGCAGAAAACGCGCGACATAGCCCAAACGACCATCGTCCAGTTCAATGGTATACCACTCGTCTGTTACTTCGATGGCAGTGACCGCTTGCCCGCGTGATAGTGCGGTAATGACCGGGCAGTCCGTTGATGGGCAAGAGCGCACATTGGCGCGCTGGTCGCTGATGACGTAATAAATTTGATTTTCGGGCAGAGTCACGGGCATGGGGGTATCGCTCACTGCTGATGTGGGCGTTGGAGTCGGGGGGACGGGGGTGGGCGAGGCGGTGATGGGGGGCGTGTTGGTGATGATGAATGTCGGCGTGAAGGTCGGTGGCGCGGGCGTAGGGGAGGGCGGAAGCGGTGTGGGCGTCGGCGTTGGTGTGGGGATGAGGAACGCGAGTGCGTCCGGGTTCGTCGCCAGATAAATCCCACCAATTAAAAGTAAGACCAGCAAACCGTACACCATGATCAGCCGTCGTTCCTTCTGACGCTGACCGTTACTTTTTGGCATTCGCATTTTGTGCGGCTTGCGTAGCATCGTGCTCACTTCCGCCAGAAACCAATCACGCCGGATTGTAACACGACTTGCCGCACGAATCCCCCACGTTTGCGCTACGATCATCGAGTCTTTTTATTATCCAGATTGCTCACACATCTGTTTTTTTGCCATTTGATGTAAAAAATACTTGACATCAAGTATGTTTTATTTTACTATGCGTATAGTATTCTTTACTCCCGGTAAAGATGAGCAGACATCAGGAGCCGCAATGTCGTATCAGGAAAAGAACATCATCGTGTCACTGGTCAGCACGTTACTGATTTTTGGATATTACGTTTTGAAGGTGACGGAGATAAATCAGGATGGCGCTTTACAGCCGACGGCGGTCTACAGTTTGTGGGCAAGCGTCATCGCGCTGGGAATTGTCGTCATTATCATTGCGACTATCCTCGCGCAGATTGCATTTGCGATTATCCAGTATATCCAAACGCAGGAAGAAGAAGAGTTTATTGAGGATGAGCGCGACAAATTAATTGACCTGAAAGGGACGCGCAACGCTTACTACCTGTTTTCGGTCGGGGTGTTTCTGGCGATGTTAACGGCGGTGTTTGGAATGCAGCCTCTGGTGATGTTCAATTTGCTGCTGACGTCGGCCTTTCTGGGGGCGATTATGGGGGATGTGTCGCGGCTCTTTTATTATTGGCGCGGGGTGTGAGATGGCAAAATCACCCATAACCAACAACATCCGCAAATTACGCTTTGAACATGATGAGATGACCCAAAAACAACTGGCGGACAAAGTGGGCGTGACGCGGCAAACCATCGTCGCGATTGAAAATGCGAAATACGCGCCGTCGTTGGAACTGGCTTTTCGCATCGCGCATGTTTTCGGCTCGCCATTGGAAGCGGTGTTCATCTATGACCCGGAAGCGGATTCATTTTAGAGACGTAAATAATATCGCTTATGACAGGCTGTTTAATGCAAATCACCCTAACCAATGAGGAGAGCAATCTATGAAAGCGGCAGTGTTTACAGAATATGGTTCACCGGATGTCCTGCACGTCAAAGAGGTGGCAGCGCCAGTGCCGAAGGCCAACGAAATATTGGTACGCGTGCGGGCGACGCCTGTCAATTATGGCGATACGCTCGCGCGGAATTTTAAGAATGTCCCGCCCAGTGATTTCAATATGCCCTTGCCGTTTTACTTCCCGGCACGTCTGGTATTCGGATACCGAAAGCCAAAGATCAACATTCTCGGCAGTGAGTTCGCGGGCGATGTGGCGGTTGTGGGCAAGGATGTCACACGTTACAAAGTGGGCGATGCGGTTTTTGGCTATCGTGGGCAGAACATGGGCGCGAATGCGGAGTATGTGTGCATTGCCGCCGATGGCCTGGTCGCGCCGAAGCCGGTCAATATGACGTATGAAGAAGCGGCGACTATTCCTTATGGCGCATTAACGGCGCTAACACTCTTGCGAAAGGTGACTATTCAACCCGGTCAAAAAGTGCTCATCAACGGGGCGTCTGGCGCGATTGGATCGGCAGCGGTACAACTCGCCAAACATTATGGCGCGGAAGTGACCGGGGTCTGTGGGACGCCGCGATTAGGATTTGTGAAGGCGTTGGGCGCGGATAAGGTCATCGACTATACAAAAGAGGACTTCACGAACAATGGCGAGACTTATGACCTCATCTTCGACATTTTGGGCAAGCGTTCGTTTTCAAAGGTCAAAGGCTCATTGAAGGAGAACGGACGCTATCTACTCGCCAGCTTTAAGATGAAGCAGCTTTTGCAGATGTTGTGGACTTCGTTTTTTGGCAGCAAGAAGGTCATCTGCGCGCTGTCGTCCGAGTCCAATGCAGACATGATGCTTATCAAAGGACTGATTGAAGCGGGTGAAATCAAAACCGTCATCGACAGATGTTACCCGCTGGAACAGGCGGCAGAGGCGCATCGCTATGTCGAAGCGGGGCATAAACAGGGGCCTGTCATCATCACCGTAGCCTAGAAACGGTGCGCGCAATCGACCTGCGGTACGAATTCGGAGAAATGTCTATGAAAGCAATTGTATATGAACAATATGGAACGCCGGATGTCCTACATATCAAAGAAGTCGAAAAATCGAGGCCAAAGGCCAACGAAGTTTTAGTGAAAGTTCGCGCCACGACGGTGACCATTGGCGATACCATCATGCGTAGTCTGAACATTCCCGGCCCGCGCTGGCAGCGTATCCCGGCGCGAATTTATCTGGGTATTTGGCGACCCAAAAGACCGATACTCGGCATGGAACTTGCAGGAGACATTGAAGCGGTGGGCGAGAAAGTCACGCGCTTCAAAATTGGCGACGCGGTTTTTGCATCGACCTTTAGCGTGAATTTTGGGGGCTATGCTGAATACAAATGTTTCCCCGAAGACGGGATGCTGGCACTGAAACCCGCCAATCTCAGTTATGAGGAGGCGGCGGCTGTCCCCGGTGGGGCGATGACGGCTTTGCGCTGTTTGCGAAAGGGCAAGATTCAGCGCGGGCAAAAGGTGCTGATTTATGGCGCTTCGGGCGCAGTCGGGACCAATGCTGTCCAGCTTGCCAAACATCACTTTGGCGCAGATGTGACGGGCGTATGCAGCACCAGCAATATAGCTATGGTGCAATCGCTGGGCGCAGATACGGTCATTGATTACACACAGGCGGACTTTACCGCGCGTGGCGCAACTTACGATGTGATTTTTGATGCTGTCGGCAAATTGGACCCGGCAAAGTCGCGGCGGGCGCTCAAGAAGTCTGGAATCTATCTGAATGTGCATACAGCATCGAGTGGCAGTGAGAAGTTAGAAGACCTGCTCTATATCAAAGCCTTGATTGAAGCGGGGCAGCTCAAACCCGTCATCGACAGATGTTATCCTATGGCGCAAATCGTTGAGGCGCATCGGTATGTCGAGAAAGGCCACAAAAAGGGAAATGTCGCCATTTCGATGGCGTAACAGGTTACACGATAACACTTACCAATGCGGCAGATGTGCAACTCGTCTGCCGCATTTGCGTATAGAGAGTATAACAGCCAAACAAGAGGGCACAATGAATAGTGAACAGCGCAGCGCATTAACCGGGGGCTTGTGGGTTGTATCGGCAATTGTTCTGGGGGCATTGTTCATCAGTGCGGCGGCACAGGGCGAGTTAACGCCGGGACATATGCTGCTGGCATTTGTCATCCTGGGATTAGCCGTCGCGGGCACATTCGTCGTGTTGTATCGGATCGATAAAGAATCCGAACAAACCAAAGCAAAACGCCAGCGTATTGATAGTCTATTAGATAATCTGAGCGATGAAGAAATTTTTGAATTGAAACAACGGTTGGCGGATGCCGACTCTCCTGATGCGCCGGTTGTTGATTATGTCGGCGATGATGGGGAACTGGTTTTGAGCGCCAATCGCAGCAAATAAATAGGTGACAAGTCGCTTCTAAGCGGGCTTCACTGGCAAAAACTCAATTCATCCAACAATCAGATCATTTCGTTTAACTGTATCTGGCAGGGGATTTATGCTTGCCTGATGGCCTGTGCGCGTGTTGGCGCAGGAATATCGTAGGAGGTTTCCCATGAAAGCAGTGGTCTTCACAAAATATGGCTCGCCCGATGTGCTTGAACTGATGGAGGTCGAAAAGCCGACGCCAACAGACGATCAAGTGCTGGTCAAAATTCACGCGGCAGCCGCCAATCCGTTGGACTGGCATCGGATGCGGGCTGATCCGTTTTTGGTGCGTTTGGGCGATGGCTTCCGCAAACCCAAAGACCCGCGACTCGGCGCGGACATCGCGGGCACAGTCGAGGCGGTGGGCAAGGCGGTCACCGAATTCAAGCCCGGTGATGCCGTATTCGGTGAAGTCGGCGCGGGTGGATTTGCCGAGTATGTTTGTGCGTCTGAAAAAATGCTGGCATTAAAACCTGCCACGATCACGTTTGAAGAAGCTGCCGCCAGCCCGGTAGTGGGATTCACGGCTTTGCAGGGACTTCGTGACACGGGGCAAATTCAAGCGGGGCAAAAGGTGCTGGTGAATGGCGCATCTGGTGGGGTAGGGACGTTCGCGGTGCAGATTGCTAAAGCCTATGGCGCGGACGTGACGGGCGTGTGCAGCACGCGCAATCTGGATATGGTGCGCGACATTGGCGCTGACCATGTGGTGGATTATACTCAGGAAGATTTTACGAGGAACGGGCAGCAGTACGACCTGATATATGACGCGATAGGCAATCGCTGGCTGACCGCATACAGTCGTGCGCTGCGTCCGGGCGGAAAGTGTGTCATCGCTGGATTCACGACCATGCTGCATTTGTTCCACGTTATCCTGGTGGGGGGCTTGTTCTCGCGCTTTAACAGCAAGTTCATCGGTCTTATGGGTATGGCACAAGTAAACAAGGCGGATTTACTCATCCTGAGCGAAATGCTCGAATCGAGAAAAATCGTCCCGGTGATTGATCGGTGTTATCCTTTGAGCGAGACGGCTGAAGCCATTCGCTATCTGGAGACAGGTCGCGCGCGAGGCAAGGTCGTCATCACAGTCAGATAGCTTACGGACAGGTAATCAATTAAAGGATGTTATGAAAGCAGTCGTTTTAACCAATTATGGGCCGCCGGATGTGCTGCAATTGCACGACATCGACAAGCCGACGCCAAAAGATACGGAAGTCCTGATTAAAGTTCATGCTTCAACCGTCACGGCGGGCGATTGTGAATTTCGGCGTGTCGCATTTCCCATCTGGATCGCGATTCCGCTGCGAATGTATATGGGTATCACGAAGCCGAGAAGCACGGTCATCCTGGGGCAGGAACTCGCTGGCGAAGTTGAGGCCGTCGGCAAGGATGTGACGCAGTTCAAAGTCGGTGATGCCGTTTTTGGGAGTCCCGGTTTTCGGTTTGGCGGTTACGCGGAATACAATTGTATCTCCGCAGAGGCTGGTGACAGCGTGCTGGCGCACAAACCCACCACGATGAGCTATGAAGAGGCGGCGGGTGTGCCCACCGGCGGTCTTGAATCGCTGCATTTTCTGCGAAAGGCCAATCTTCAGCCCGGGCATACCATCTTGATTAACGGGGCAGGCGGCAGCATCGGCACGTTTGGTATTCAGCTTGCCAGGCACTATGGCGCAGAAGTGACGGCGGTAGATAGCGCGGCGAAACTGGATATGCTGCGGTCTATCGGCGCAGACCATGTGATTGATTACAAGCAGGAAGATTTTACCAAACGCGGCGAGACGTATGATGTGATTTTTGATGTCATCGGCACAAGTTCGTTTTCGGGCAGTCTTCAATCGCTCAAGCCCAATGGACGGTATCTAATCGCCAATCCGCGCATGAGCAAGATGATTCGTGGGCTGTGGACTTCATGGACGAGCAGCAAGAAAGTCATTTTCACTTTTGCAGACCGAAAAGTGGAAGATTTGATGTATCTCAAAGAATTGATTGAGGCGGGACATCTCAAAACCATCATCGACAGAACCTATCCGCTCGAACAAACGGCGGAAGCGCATCGTTATGTCGAGACCGGGCAAAAGGCGGGGCACGTCATCATTGCTGTGGTACACAACCACAACGCCGATTAACGAACACGAAAAATGCAGACGGGGTGAAATATGGTCGCTGTGCCGATACAACTTGCTGGACTGTGGGCTGCCCTCATGCTGGTGTATCTTCTGGGGGATGTGCTGCGAATCTTCAGCGGCGACTTCCCCGATAAAATGAACACCAAACAATTCACCCAGGGCATGTGGCTGGGAATCGCCGTATTGATGTTGATTCCCATACTCATGATTCTGGTATCGTTGATGGTGGAACAGCCGGTGAATCGCCCGGCAAATATCATCGTCGCGGCGGGTTTCTTCCTCTTTAATCTCATCGGGCTACCCACGTACCCCTCCGCGTATGACAAATTCCTGCTGGTGGTCGGTCTTGTGTTCAATCTGCTGACGATCGGCATCGCGTGGAATTGGGTCTAAAGCGCCAACAAGCGCGCAGCACAGGTATCATGCCGGGGCGCAATCATGAATAGGGCAGTCGTTATATCCATGCTATAATGTGCCCATCTTTGTCGGTGCTGGAGTTTGACGTTTACATGGCTGTAATCCTGCGTCCTGTTGTTGCTGAAGATCAGGTTTTTTTGTATCGGGTCTATGCTGAGAGTCATGCCGCAGATGTTGCCCATCTGGATTGGGATGAATCGGAAAAACAGGCTTTCTTGCGGATGAAGTTCAAGGCGCAAGATCATTTCTATCACCACAATTTCCCCAATGCGGATTACAGTATCGTGCTGTTGGATGACACGCCCATAGGTCGCATCTATATAGACCGCACAAACAAGGCTGAATTTCACTTGCTGAATATCGCGCTGCTGCCAGAGTATCGGGGCAGGGGGGTCGGGGCGGAATTAATACAGCGCCTTATTAATGAAGCGAGAGATAAAAAAGCCCGCATCCGCATCAATATCGAGCAGGCCAACCGTGCCCGCAAACTCTATGAACGTTTCGGCTTCAAGACCCTTCACCATCGCGGTATTTATGACTATATGGAATGGTCATCCACAAAATCCACTAAAGGTAATGGCGACAAACACGAATAACAAAACAAAAAGCAGGGACACAATTATCCCTGCTGTCGCACTGCGTTGAGATTTTTCGTGCTAAATCGGTTGTAATCCGGCTTCGATTTCGGCGCGATGGGGTTCGAGGAAGGGCGGCAGCGCCAGTGTTTCGCCGAGCGTATCGACTGTTTCATCGGTCGCGAAACCGGGTTCGTCCGTCGCGATTTCAAACAGCACATTACCGGGCACGCGATAGTAAATTGACCGGAAGTAGAAGCGGTCAATCGCCGTCGATACGCGCAGTCCGACGCGACTCAAGCGTTCGCGCCATTTATCCTGTGATTCGGCATCCGCCACGCGGAAGGCCACATGATGCACGCCCCCGATTCCCTGCATGGCGCTGGCTTTACTTGGCTGTTCGACCACATACAGCAGTCTACCGGGGCCGCCCGCGCCGACAGAGAATTGAGTCACGGTTTCTTTGATGTCATCGACGTGTGGATAGGTCGCGGTGATGGCATAGTCCATGACCTCCGTCAGCACATACGCCAGTTGTTCGATTTCACGCACGTAAATAGTCACCGAGTCCATGCCGCGAATGGCGACGGCAGCCGGAATCCTATCCGTCGCCCACACATCGCCATCGAAGCCCGCGCCGCCATCATCGACCAATCCTAAATGCTGGCCTTCGGGGTCGGTGAAGCGAATGACATCACGCCCATAAATCGACTCAA
>CAZTLI010000142.1:0-11618 GCA_964614375.1 uncultured Anaerolineaceae bacterium | reverse complement strand
TGTGATTAGCGATTCAAAAAGCAATTTCGTAAGCGTTCATAAGCCAGAGAGTTGGCAGAATTTATGAATGAACGGCTGGATATACAGGCATTAGGTGGGCTAACCGTCCTCAAAGGCGGTGTGCCAGTGACCGGATTCGCATCGCGCAAAGTCCCGGCGCTGCTGGTATATCTGGCCTGTAATCCGCGTCACCATTCGCGCGAGGTGCTGGCGGAACTGTTGTGGTCGGAACGGTCTCAAACCCGGTCACTGGCAAATTTGCGCGTGGTGCTTTCCAGCCTGCGCGAGCAGCTGGAGCCATTTGTCGAAATTACCCGCCAGACCGTCGCATTTAATACCGGCAGCTTCTTTTATTTCGATGTCGCCGAAATGGACAACCTGATCTCGGCTGGACGCGCACAATGGGCGCAGTATGGACGTGTGTCGCGCGCGGTGGTGCAAAGTCTGGATAAAGCCGTTGAATTGTATGAAGGCGATTTTCTCGAAGGATTCTACGTCCGCGACGGCAGCGGTTATGACGATTGGGTCATGCTCGAACGCGAACGTATCCGCCGGCAGATTATCGAGTCGCTGGATACAATCGCGCAATATTATCTCGAATCGGACGCAGAGGGCTATGTCGCGGGGCGAAATCCGCGCTTTTTAGGGGTGGAGTATGCCAATCGTGCGCTGCACTTCGACCCGCTGCGCGAGGAGAGTCACCGCCTGTTGATGCTGCTGCACGCCAAATTGGGGCAGCGCGCCAAAGCCATCGCCCAGTATGAAAAGTGCCGCGCGATTTTATATGACGAATTGGGCGTCGAACCGTCTGAAGAGACGCTGGACTTATACCATCAAATCGAGTCGGGCGAAATCCGCGAACATCGCGGCCCCACCTCGCTGCATACCAAACCCATCACAGTGCAGGCCAGTCATCTCCACCCGGAAGACGATACCGAGAAAAATCGCGCCGATGTGTGGGCGCGCGAAGACCCCTATACCGGGATGCTCAATCGCCCCAAACAGAAATCCCAACAAGCGCCAGCGCCTGTGCCCCAACCTGTGCGCCGCCCCCGTGTGTGTCGCTACTGCCAGCATGAACTGCCCGATGACGCTTTGAAGTGTCCCAATTGTGGCAACGGGGCCAAAACGACAGTCAGCCTCGGTTACATCGAACCGGAAGATGGCGACACCCATTTTGATGATGAGTCCGTGCTGTTGTTACACTTTTTTGGCTTCAACGAACCGCTGCGAATCCCCGTGCCGTTCAATGAAGAGGTGCTGTTGGGGCGGACAGAGGATGGCATCGACCTGACCCCGCTGCAAGGGCTGGAACATGGCGTCTCGCGCGTCCATGCCCTGCTAAAACGTCAGGGCGATACGCTGACCATTTCGGATATGGACAGCAGCAATGGCTCATTCATCAATGGGCAGCGATTGTATGCCCATGAAGTGCGCGTGCTGCGGCATGGTGACGAACTGCGTTTAGGGAAATTGGTCAGTCGTATTCGCTTCTATCGCCCTTAATCTGAGGAAGGCTGCTATGGAATTCAATGACCTGTTCTTGCGGTATGTGGCAGCGGCATGGGACAAACAAATGGCGCTGGGCGACATCATCGACGCGCGCGACTGGCAGTTTGATATGAGCGCGGGCATACTATCATTTGGCGATGACCTGCGCTACCGCATCCAGATTATTGGCACAGAAAGCACACTGTCGCATACATGGTTATGGGCCTGGGCCAACGACGCCAGCGGCATCCCCTCCACGCTGTTACAGGCGGCGCGCCAGTTAAAGGCGTTGGGCGAGCAGATTCGGGTCGCCGAGTTGACGAGACCCCGGTTATCGTTGTCGGACAGCCTCAATGGGCACGTTTTGTCGATGATTGCCAGCGGTGTTTGTGAAGCCAGGGCCTATTACCGCTGTCCCTATGACAATGGCGCGGCCTTCGTCTTGATAGATGACCCGGCATTTACTACACCGGTCTATAACCCGACACAGCGTGTCAGCACACAATTTCCACAATTAATCAGCAACATCCCGATTGACAATCACCGCATGGCCTTCATCCATTATCTGGCATTTTACAACCTCAAAGCCGACATCACGCCCGAAACCGTCACCGGACAGGCCGCCGATGGGCAAATCATCACGGCAGCCTTCGACAGCGACAACCGGCTGCATCATCTCAGGCTGAGTGTATCGTAAGCTGGGTCGAACGGCAGGGCAGTTGGCGGCGCGGCCTAAACCCGCTGCTGTTCAGGTTCAGATACCTGTCGCCAGATATTGATAATGTCGTTGGCGGTGTTGTGCCAGTTAAAGTGTTTGGCGTGAATCTGGGCCCGGGCGCGCCATTCGGCATGGGCGTCATCATCGGTGAATAAGTAGAGCAGGACATCACGCAAATCGTCGGCGGAATTGACGGGGAAACTCAGCGCGCTGCCGTCTGTAATCTCTTTCAAGACCGGAATGTCTGAGATGACGACAGGCGTGCCACAGGCCATGGCTTCGATTGCGGGCAGCCCAAAGCCTTCATATAACGAGGGCAGCACCGCCATTCGCGCCAGACTATAGAGCGTCGGCAAGTCCGTATCGGGGACATGACCGATAAAACGCGCGTCGATATTGAGTGTGGCCGCAAGCTGGGGCAGGCCGCGTTGTTCGGGTGTGAAGGGTTCGCCCGTGAGCACCAGGGTCGTGCCCTCAATACCCTGAAACGCCTCCAGCAGCAGGGGCAGATTTTTGGTCGCGTGCCAGGCGCCGACATACAAGGCGAAGGGGGTATACAGTTGATACTTCTCGCGCACCCGTTCCAATTCGGCGCTTTCGGTCACCTGATGAAAATGGGCATCCACCCCACCATACACCCGGAACACTTTTTCGGGTTCAATATCAAACTGGTCAACGATGCGCTCGCGCGAGACCTCAGAGGTGGTGATGATGGCGCTGGCACGCCGCGCAAATGTCGGCATCATCCGCCGTCCATATAAGCCCCAGAAGCGGTCTGTCTCATCGGGCAGGTCGAAATAGGCCAGATCGAAGATGGTGGCGATGGTGGGAATGTTCCGCACCAGCAGCGGCACAAAAAAACTCAGTGAATGGATGAGCGTGGGTTGAGTCTGGCGGACGGCACTCAACACCCGCTGCTGCGTCAAGAAAATATGCTCAGTGAAATTCATCAAGCGCATGGAAAATGTGCGTTCCGCCAGCGAATGTTCGCGCTCGGCATAATCCGCCGGACTGAAGGCGACCTCGAGGTTTGCGGGTAAATGGTCGATTAAGGCGCGCCCGAAGCGCCCGATGCCCGCTTGATTGCGATAGGCTTCACTGGCTTCAATTAGTACTTTCACGCCACCATTCGCTTTCCGTTCCATATCCAAAACCCATCCATTTACAGTATAGCCAGAATGTGGATTCTTGACCAATACCATCCACAGGCGTGCGCCATTTGCATGAAATATAGCATAGACTGTCGCGCTGTGCTTGCCAGCGTATATAAACGTAAAAATCGGGCATAGTGCCTCACATGGGGCAGGGAATGATGAGATACACGATGACACTGGCACTAGACCTCATGACCAGACGCGGTACAATCGAACAGATTATTAACCCCCATGATAATTGCCTAATTTGGATGTCTTATGTCAACTACCGTACAGCCGTCACACCGGCATCCCCTTGTTCGTCTCATTCAATATGGCAGCGCCTATCGTCGTATGATTGGCATCGCAACCCTGTTTTCGATACTCAACAAGATATTCGACCTCGCGCCGCCCGCGTTGATTGGCGCAGCCGTCGATATTGTCGTGCAGCAGGAAAATTCGTTCATCGCACAGTTTGGTGTGACCGATGTGCCAGCGCAGCTGCTGGTATTGGCGGTCATCACGCTGATTATCTGGATTCTGGAATCGGTGTTTGAGTATGTCCACCGCATCTACTGGCGAAATCTGGCGCAGGTGGTCGAGCATGACATGCGTCTGGACGCATACAGCCATGTCCAAAGTCTGGAAATGGCCTATTTTGAAGACCAGAGCACCGGCGGGCTGATGTCGATTCTCAATGACGACATTAACCAGCTTGAACGTTTCCTCGATATTGGCGCGAACGATTTGATTCAGGTGACGACGACGGTGGTGGTGATTGGTCTGCTATTTTTTGCCGTCGCGCCCAGTGTAGCATGGATGGCGGCCTTACCCATGCCCGTGATTATCTGGGGGTCGGTGCGTTTTCAACAGTTACTCACGCCCCGTTATGCACAGGTACGCGAACAGGTGGGGATGCTCAACAGCCAGCTATCAAACAATCTCGGCGGCATCGCCACGATTAAGAGTTTCACAGCCGAAGCGCACGAAATCGAACGCATCCGCAAAGAGAGCCACGCCTATCAAGAGGCCAACCGCCGCGCCATTGTCCTCAGTTCGGCCTTTTCGCCGCTGATTCGTATGGTGATTGTGATGGGCTTTCTGGCGATTATGGTGTTTGGCGGTCAACTGGTGCTGAACGATGGCCTGAATGTCGGCCTGTACAGCGTACTCGTGTTCATGACGCAGCGCCTGTTGTGGCCTCTGACGCGACTCGGCGAGACCTTCGACCTGTATCAGCGGGCGATGGCCTCCACAACCCGTATCCTCGACCTGCTGAACATCCAACCGCAGTCGGACGAAGGCACACAATCGCTGCCAGTCGCACAGGTGCGAGGGCAAGTCCACTTTGAGGATGTGCATTTCACCTATAAAAATGGTCAGGATGTGGTCAAAGGTCTCTCGTTGGTCATCCCGGCGGGCAGTACGGCGGCGATTGTCGGCGCGACAGGCGCGGGCAAAAGCACCGTCATCAAGCTGCTGCTGCGCTTTTATGATGTCAATACGGGGCGCATCACGCTGGATGGACACGACCTGCGCGATTTACAGTTGAACGATTTGCGCGGCGCGATTGGGCTGGTGAGTCAGGATGTGTTTCTGTTTCATGGCACAGTCAAAGAGAACATCGCCTATGGCACATTTGAGGCGTCAATGGAGGCCATCATCGACGCCGCCACCATTGCCGAAGCGCACGACTTCATCATGGCCTTACCCCAGGGTTACGACACCATCGTCGGCGAACGCGGTCAGAAACTCTCTGGCGGGCAGCGCCAACGCATTTCCATCGCCCGCGCGATCCTCAAAAATCCGCCGGTGCTGATATTGGACGAAGCCACCAGTTCTGTTGATAACGAGACCGAAGCGGCGATTCAACGTTCGCTGGAAAAAATCGTCGTCGGGCGCACAACCATCGTCATCGCCCATCGCCTCTCGACAGTCCGTAATGCCGACCAGATATTCGTGCTGGAAAATGGCGCGCTCAAAGAACGCGGCACACACGAAGAACTGACTCGCGGCGACGGCATCTATGCCACGTTATGGCGCGTGCAAACCGGCGAACGCCTCCTCGTGGCAGGCGATTAATTTTTCCCGTAATCTATTTCGCGCTATACTGAATGGACACTTGTTCTGGCAGGCGCACATGTGGAGGGCGGCGCATGAATGATTATGCAGATGACTACATGGATGAAGAAGAGACCATCGAAGGCTATTGTATGCGCTGCCGCGAGTCGGTGGAGATGGAAGAGGCCATGCCCGTCTGGACACGGCGGGGAATGCCAGCCGCGCGCGGGGTCTGCCCGATCTGTGGGGGGACGGTCTTCCGCATGGGCAAGACACACATGCACAACACCCAGAATCGTCCCGACGCCATCGAAATTGGCGACTCAGGACGGCGCAAACGCCCTAAACTCGAACGGGATACGGTCTACATCAACTATGCGGCGGCGGATGAAGCGCTGGCACAGCAAATCGCCGATGATTTAGAGAAAATCGGCATCGCCATCTGGCTGCACGAGGACGAGAGTGCCGATTCGGTCAATTGGGCGGGTGGTGCCCATCCGGCGTTGAAGGAATGCGCGCAAATGGTGTACGTATTATCCCCAACAGCACTGGCTGTCGATGCGGTAGCGGCAGCGTGGCAGTTCTTCCGCGAGAAGCGCAAACCCATCATCATCGCGCAGGTGCAATCCGCTGATCCGCCCGACCCCATCCGGCGCAGCCCACGTTTTGACTTCACCGGCGGCGACTATAAAGCCACCTTCCGCCAGATGGTGCATGAACTCACGCGCTAGGTAGCCTATCGCCCATGTAAGAATGGATAAAACTGATAGCATTAAATGAGATGATTCGATGATTCCCAATTCCCCAACCATGACCATCCCCCTGCGGACAGATGAGCACGGCGCAATTCGTGTGGGCAAGACGCGCGTCCTGCTTGAACTGGTCATCCACGCCTATTATATGGGCGAAACTCCCGAAGGCATTGTCGATAGCTACCCCAGCCTGACTACTGCCGATGTGTATGCCGTACTCGGTTATTATCTCGCCAATCGTGGCGAAATAGATGCCTATGTGCGCCAGCGCGATGCACAGGCCGCACAGATTCTGCGCGATATGGAAGCTAATGCACATTTCATCGGCATTTAATTGTGTTATTTGAATTTGCCCCAATAAAGCAAGTACCTCAATCAATTCCACTAATTTGGGTTCTATTTGTTCTGCCTGTTTGCGTGTGATTGCCATTTTATCTCCACACTCATTACAAGAATCAAACTAAATATACAGGATTTAGAACATATACTCTATGTGAGTGGCGAACGAAATGGGTATGAAACGGGCTAGCACACATAATGCAGTCTTACAGTCCACAACCCATTGGCGTTAGGCAGTGCTTTGCGGCGGACGGGGTTTGCGCTATAGTCCAGCCAATCTAATGACAGAGCAAGAAAGGCGCGTTATGGATTATCAGGGGCGGTTGAATCGCTTTCGGGGCGTGTTGGATGGGTCGATTGACCTCGTGTTCTTCCCCATCTCGGCGGATTTGCACTATCTGACGGGTGTGCCGCGTGATATTCCCAGCTTTGGCAATGTCATGCACCCCGGCAGCTGGCTGGAAGGCTTGTGGTTGTCACCATATAACGACCCGGTGCTGACTCTGCCGCGCATGACGGCGGAATTCGGCGGCATCCGTGATGCGTCCTCGATTACGCTGCGGGTGCTGGGCGATTGGGATGACCCCGATACGCTGGTGAAGTCGATTGTCGATGACTTCAATTTGCCGGAGCAGCCGCGCGTGGCGACGGGCGAGCGCGCCCATGCCGAGACGCTGATTCACCTGCAAACCCTGCTGCCCGATGCGACCTTCCACAACGGCACCGACCTGCTGCGCCCGCTGCGTGTCATCAAGAGCGAGGACGAAATCGCGGCGATGCGTCAGGCAGGCGCAATGACCGAAGCCGCTTTCGCCGATGTCATCGCCCAACTGCGGCATGGCATGACCGAAAACGACCTGATTTCGGAAGTGAATTACCAGCTCCGCAAACATGGCTCGATTGGCCCATCATTCCCCACAGCGTTTTATAATTCCGGCCCCAACTATCCCCTCATCTTCGGCAAACGACTGGAAACAATGCCGCGCGTGCTCAATCCGCCCGTGTCGATTCTGTTCGATTTTGGCGCGGTGCATGAGGGCTATTGTTATGACTTTGGTCGGACAGTGTGTTTTGGCGCGCCGGATGCCGAGATGCAGATTGTCTATGATCTGGTGATGGCGTCACAGGCGGCGGGAGTCGCGGCGCTCATCGCGGGCCAGAATACGACATCGAAGGCTGACGCTGCCGCGCGTAAAATCATTGACGACGCGGGGTATGGCGCGGAATTCCGGCATCGTCTGGGGCATGGCATTGGCATGGATGTGCATGAACCGCCCTTTTTGACCGCAGGTGATGAGACTCCGCTGCAAAATGGGATGCTGTTCACGGTTGAACCGAGCATCACCCAGTTCAATTCCTACTCCGCGCGCGTGGAGGATGTGGTGGTCGCCCGGCCTGATGGTGGCGAAAAGCTCACCAACGGCTTTCAAGCGCTGATGGTGATTGATTGACGAGTCGCTGGCTTTAACGCCCGGCGACACCGCAGCCGATTTCCCCAAATTTGCTATTTGTCTCCTGCCAATGCCCCTTTATAATGCAACGTTGTTTTGTAATGCACTACGCTGCGATTGAATATTCATGAAATTTGCCATCCTCCTCATCTTATGTATCGTATTGACCGCGTGTGGTGATACTGGTCAGCAAGCCGTCATCGTGACCGACGATCCCGTCAGTGGCGCGGCGACAGCGCCCTTTTACACCGCCACGCCCACATTGACACCGACTCTAACGCCATCGGTGACGCTCACACCGAGCGCAACGCCAACCCTGACTCTGACGCCATCGGATACGCCAACCGTCACGCCGACTGCCAGCGAAACACCGACCCCTTCACTGACGCCGACTCCGCCGCTGATGACGCTGACTCCGCCGACCAGCCTGGGGATGCCGGAAGCGATTCGCGTTCAGCCTGCGGGATTGAGCGCCGCGACGGGTTGGAGTTGTGACGATTTTCCATGTGAGGACGACATTGCTGGCTTCATGCGTCGGATCCAGGTCGCGCCGGGATTCGCGCTGGAATATGTGGGGCAATTCCCCGGTCAACCACTGCAAATCGCCTATGGACGCGATAGACGCTTGTATGCCACTGTCCTGTTAGATGGCACGCGCGACGGCGCAGTGTATGTGATGAATGCGGATGGTCAGACCGAACGCTATGCAGCGCCATTTGTGTCGCCTGTGGGCCTGGCCTTTCAACCGGGGACGGATGTGCTGTATGTGAGCAGTCGCGCGACCGTCGCTTCGGGCGGGATCGTGTGGCGCGTGCCGTATCCCGGCGCAGACCCGGAAATTGTGTTGGATGATTTGCCGTGCTGCTATTCGGTGATTGACAACCAGCCCAATGGCATGGTGTTCGGGCCGGATGGGTATCTCTATTTAGGTGTGGGGTCGCTGACCGACCACGCCGAACCCGCAAATCCCGAACGCGAACCCTACGCGGCGCAAGTGCCTTATGAAGCGGCTGTCCTGCGGATTAACCCCCACACAGCCGAGATTGAAGTTTATGCCGAAGGGATACGCAATCCCTATGATATAGCCTTCGCTTCAACCGGGCAGTTTTATGCCACTGACGACGGTCTCGCCCTTGGTCCCGGCGACCGTTTACTGGCATTGCAAGCGGGCGGGCACTATGGCTGGCCTTATTATCGACTGCGGGGCTGCGGTTCAGACTGTCCGCCACGTCCCGGTCGCTTAGAGACGCTGCCCGATTTCGTCACATTTACCGATTATTCACTGCCGCGTGGAGTCGCTGTTTATACAGGCCGGCAGTTCCCCTCGAATATGTTCGATACGGTGTTTGTGGCGTTGTGGAATGGCACGCCTTATGCCCAGCGCATCGTCTGGATAGACCCCGACGACTCGCGCCTGCACAGCGACGATGAAGCAGTGGTCTATGAGCCGGAGCCGTTCGTCACAGGGTTGATTCGTCCGGTGGATGTGGTGGTCGCGCCGGATGGGGCATTGGTGATTGCTGACTTTATCTATGGGCATGTGTGGCGCGTGACATATGTGGGCGCGGGTGTGGATACACAATCAAATTCGGGCACAGACACGCAAACCCGGCCTGCCACCGCGATCCCACAACCGACTCTGCCCGCCACCGAACCGCCGCCATTCACCCTGCCATCGGTGACGCCGACGCAGTGAGCGACGCAGTGAGCGACGCAGAGCGTAAAAACCACAGAGAACGCAAAGCGCGGTGTCATAACCAAAAACCGCCGTACCGCTGGGCACGACGGGTCGATTTTATTGCGATGACGATGACAGCCACTGATGGAAATCAGATAGTGGGGCGTTCTTGCGTCCAGTGGGCGATGAAGCTAATCGCCTCGTCCATCGAATGCACAATCCGACGGCGCACCTGTTCGGGCTTGATCCGCATCGCGCCGTGCAGCACCTCTTCTTGATAGAAGTTGCTCACCACCAACGCGACCGGCAAATCGCTGGTATCCACTGACATATTCATCTGACGGCTGGCTTTGCGCGCCGTCCGCAAATTTTCGTCCTGGAAATTAGTCACCCCACTGAAGTCAAAGATAGAGCCATTGATATTTTCGACGCCGACAGTTTGCAGCAGTTTCAACAGCCAATCATAGACCTGAATCGCGGGTTCGGCATCCAAATCGCCATTGTAGGCCACACGAATTACCCGATTTTCTTCATCAAAATACGCGGTGACTTTCTCAGCATTTAATGGTTGGATGACCATAATCCATCCTATCCTGACTTGACATTCTATCTAAATTGTAACACTGAATTGCGAAACGCACCCATTAGATTAACCCCAGAATCATAAACATTTCTTTAGCATACGGTTTGAATATCGTTTGTGTGGTTGCTGCAAGACGCCCCAGGATGCGGTACACTAGCGCCCAAAAATGGAATCCACCGGGGAGTGTGCCCGATGAGCGATGATTTGCAACTTCAGACCTATTTCACAGCATTAATCGACGATGACGCCGACGTGCGGATCGAAGCGGCAAATGCCCTGGGCGCAATGGGCGATGTGCGGGCGGTCAAACCGCTGCTGCTGGCCCTGATTGATGAAGAGGTGACCGTGCGCCGTGCTGCCGTGCGCGCCCTCGGCAAATTGGGCGATGACAGCGCGATTATGGGCTTGCTCAATGCCTTTCTGGATGAAGATGGCACAGTCCGCGATACCGTCGATACTGTGCTGGATACACTGGGCGGCGCGGGTTTGAATGCGCTGGTCTTCGCCGCGCTCAAACATAACGAACCCGCCATTCGCCGTCATGCCATTGAACGCCTCATCCACATTCACGACGAACGGGCGGTGCTGCCGTTGATTACGGCGCTGATGGATGATGATGTCGAGGTGCAGCAGCTTGCCGCCGACGCCCTCTCACACTACGATACGTCCGAAGCCCGCACCGCCATCGAGGAATGGCGCGCCTCCCGCAATGTCAATTGAATGGGGGACGGTTAAACGCAAAGGATTCGCGCAGGGACAGGCCGACGCGCGTCGCCAACCAAATCCAGCGGAAATCCCCGCTCACGCCAAATCACATCCCCACGATTCAAATGTCTCGCGCCAGCGCTGTACTTGAGGATGATCTTTGAAAAACGGGTGGCGAGCTGCCAGTGCCAGCATCTGTCGGGCATAGTTACAGGCCGCATCCATCGCCCCCTGCGCCTGATAAGCGAACGCCATGCCCCTTAAACTGTTCAGTTGCAATGGAAAATTGCCAATCTGCTCACCGAGCGTCAGCGCCGCTTGATAGCGTCCCACCGCCGCCTCGTACTCATCGTTCATCAGATGCACATCGCCCAGTCCGCACAAGCTGTCGGCTTGTCCCCGCCGCGCGCCGATCGCCGCATACAGACCCAGCGCCGCTTCATAGCGTCCCACCGCCGCCTCGTACTCATTTTTATAAAGATGGACCTCGCCCAGTCCGAGCAAGCTGTTGGCTTGTCCCAGCCGGTCGCCAATCGCCGCATACAGACCCAGCGCCGCTTCATAGCGTCCCACCGCCGCCTCGTACTCATTTTTATAAAGATGGACCTCGCCCAGTCCGAGCAAGCTGTTGGCTTGTCCCAGCCGGTCGCCAATCGCCGCATACAGACCCAGCGCCGCTTCATAGCGTCCCACCGCCGCCTCGTACT
>CAZTLI010000141.1:0-11705 GCA_964614375.1 uncultured Anaerolineaceae bacterium | reverse complement strand
GCTTGATAGGCGAAATGGCGCGCCTAACAACTATGAATTCATAACAAATAGGCGTGTTAGGCGGTCTTGTGCAAGCATTTTAGGGATTCTGGCCTATTTTTTGGTCACTTTCACCAAATTATGTGCGCGCGTGTCTATTTTTACAAGTTTGTTACAGGTTTATTGCCGGCAACACCCGCGAAATGTTAGGAGTCGCATTAGGCCGCGTTAAGGGCGGGTGTGTAAAGTTAAAGATAGTTAACCAAAACTACCTCAGCAATGTTGATAAGAGAGTTAAAAAAAGATGTTCGATGTCTACAGTCCCAGCTACCAAATGAAATCCGTCACCGCGCTGCGGATTGTTCCGCGCCAGACGATACAACCAAAAATCCATGTTGCCTCTGCCTTGACATGGAATCAACTGGTTGCCAAGCGTCTGGTCGATATTTTCCTGACCACAGTGGGTCTGGTCGCCATCCTGCCGATGTTCGCGATTATCGCAATCGCCATCTGGCTGGAAGATAATGGCCCGGTGCTTTTCAAGCAGCAGCGTGTCGGTCTGAATGGTCGCCTGTTTACCATCTATAAATTCCGCACGATGGTCGTCAATGCACAGGATTTGAACGATACCATAGCGCGTATTGATGAAGACGGCAATAAAATCTATAAGGTGAAGGATGACCCGCGCGTGACTCGCATCGGCAAATTCCTTCGTAAAACCAGTTTGGATGAACTGCCGCAGTTGTTCAACGTGCTTAAGGGCGATATGAGCCTTGTGGGGCCGCGCCCGGAACTGCCCGAACTGGTGGCCGAACTGTATAAGCCCGAACAACATCGTCGCTTCAGTGTGCCGCAGGGTATCAGTGGTTGGTGGCAGGTCAATGGTCGCAGCGATACACCCCTGCACCTGAACACCGATAAAGATGTGTACTACATCGAGAATTACTCCTTGTGGTTGGACATCAAAATCATTGCCAAAACGATCCCCGCCCTCTTGAAGCAAAAAGGCGCGTTCTAAACCCCTTATCACACAACATCACACAACCAACGAACATCATAAAACTGTCGGATGCTGAGGGGCTTATCCGATAGTTTGTTTTTTATACATTGTGAATGATTTACCAACGCATATCAATGTAAATCTTAATTCTTTTTGCATGGTTTTGTCGGTACACTGTAAGTAAGGCATGAGGCAACTTGGAGTGCTGACATGGACACTATACTATCACTGCTGGGGTTGTGGTTTTTACTCTCAGTACCAGTGAGCCTCCTACTTGGACGTTTTCTGGCACTATCGGATAGCGCGCTCGAAGCAGATCACATGACACAAGACCAGACGCTGCCGACCCGATCACTAGCGGGTGATTAGTCCTAAGGACTCCTATGGGGCAGTTGCATTAATGCTGAAAATTCCCCTCCATTGATGAAAGGCGCTCACGAAGCGCCTTTTCTTTTCTATTCCCGCGATGACCGACACCTACGCTGCTAAAGTATTAGTTGCCGGTGATTTAACCAATTTGATACCCGCTATCCCCGTAATATGAAAAAACGTGTTGCCCTGTATCAAAGCTACAGGTTAAAATGGTTCAGTTAGTTTCTTGTTCGTTAGCGTGCCCACAAGTTGTATCAGGAGAATTTCATGCAAAACAATCGACGATTTATTGTGCTGTTGGCACTGTTACTGGTTGTTGCCATTACATCTGTGCCCACCCTCTTCGCTTTGGACGATGCCCCACCTGCCGACATTGTGAACGATGAAGGCGGCCCGGTCGCTATTACCGGGTCGGTGACCTATACCAATGCCTTCTTTACATTGGGTGTGGCAGAACCGATTATCATTCTTGAAGATCAGGCTGGTTTTGTAGATCGTAACGAATATTTCTTGATGCCTGTTGAATCACAGGTTATCGGGCAAATCACTTCCGACTTCTATACCTCTCCTTTCACCTATAGCTTGTCGCTCCCAATTGAACCACAGGGTTCGCTGCGCGATGTTGATAATGACGGCGAAGAAGATACAGGCGTGATGGTTTTTGCTGTGGCCTACTGGACAAATATTTTTGGCGACCCCTTCCTCGAAGAACGCGATTTATTTGGCGGTGGTTGGTCTAGTGCCTATGCCTCCACGCGCGTGAGTGCCAGCGCCGATACACGCGGTGAATATGTTGGTGGCACGGTGGTTATTTATGCCCCAGAAGAGGGACAGGGTTTCCCCGCCGGGTTTGGTGATGATGCCATGCTGTTCACAGAGGACGATCCGATTGTCATCCTGCCGCAGGGCTATACCATCGTCAATATGGATACCGACCCCTTCACATTTGACCGGACACGCAATCCCGTCCTTGATCTGATTGAAGGCGAAGGTGCAGAAGCATCTGACTTCTCCAACATGACGTATACCGAAGCATTCGATGCGCTTGTTGAAAAGATGCGTTTGGAATATGCGTTCAGTGAATATAAGAACGTGGATTGGGACGCGATTATCGAAGAATATCGTCCCATGTTTGAAGCCGCCGATGCCTCTGGCTCGAATGAAGACTATCGTCGCGCCCTATTCGCATTTTCACAGGCGATTCCCGATGTTCATATCGGAACATCCGCATTTGTCGCGGGCGATTTCCAGACAGCGACAGGCGGTGGTCTGGGTATGGCCATTCGGGAGCTGGATGATGGGCGTGTGATTACCAATTTCATTCTGCCCAATGGCCCCGCCGCGAACGAAGGCATCGACCTGCGTGCTGAAATCATCTCCATTGATGGTGTGCCGATTGCTGATGCGATTACCAATGCGTTTGCGTGGTCCGGGCCGTTCAGTACACCCGATTATGCCCGTTTGCAGCAGATGCGTTACGTTATCCGTTTCCCGGTAGGGACAGATGTCGAAGTGACCTATCGCAATCCCGGCGACAGCGAAGCGACAACCGCCACGCTGACAACCGTCGCTGAAACACAAAGTTTCAGTTTCTCGTCATTTAATGTGGGGCTGACGGGTTTTGAGCTGCCACTCGACTATGAAATTCTGGATAGCGGTTATCTGCTGGTGACGATTTACAGTTTCTCCGATAATGAGCTGCTGAGTATTCAATTATGGGAACGCATGATTCAGGCTGCGAACAGCAATGCTGTACCCGGCATCATTATTGATATGCGCCGTAATAGTGGGGGCAGCGGCTTCCTCGCTGACCAGATGGCGGCCTATTTCTTTGATGAACCGCACGAATTGGGCAACAGCGGCTTCTACGATGAAGATCGCGGTGAATTCTTCTTCGACCCGCGTGCTGTGGACGTGTTCTATCTCCCATCTGAAGATTTGCGCTATTATGGCCCGGTAGCTGTTTTGATAAGCCCCGCCTGTGTGAGCGCCTGTGAATTCTTCAGCTATGACATGACCATCGCGGATCGCTCGGCTATTGTTGGTCAGTATCCAACGGCTGGCGGTGGCGGTAGTGTTGAGCAGGTCTTCATGCCCGATGGCGAAATCTTCCAATTCACGATTGGTCGCGCGGTGGATGCCAACGGCGAAATCCATATCGAAGGTATTGGTGTTGTGCCAACTGTCCGCGTACCCGTTGACGAAGACACACTGTTTAGTGACGGCGACCCCATTCTCGAATATGCCGTCGCCTATCTCGATGAACAGGCTTCGGGCAATACGATTGATGGCGGCGAAATCTTGCTGGGTGAACCCGTCACAGGCTCAATCGAAGCCGGACAGCGCATTCGCTACACGTTTGTCATTCCCGAAAACGCGACCTATGATCTGCTGCTTGGTGATGAAACAGGCCAGTTCGATACAGTGCTGTATGTTTACGATGACGCAGGGACACTGCTCGGCAGCAATGATGATCGTGGCCCGGATACGCTCAACTCCGGGTTTGAGGGTGTGGAACTGCCAGCCGGCGTGACCATTATCCTCGAAGTGGGTACGTATCAGGATTCCTTCAGCGGTGAATATACATTGAGTGTCACCATCAGCGAATAATCGCCGGTAAATACCTGATATATCTAACGGGGGATGGACTGCCATCCCTCGTTTTTTTGTGTGATGACCTCATATAAAAGTTTTATGTCCGTCAGAAATAATTCTTATAGACCCGTCGTATAGTGTCTTCAGTATCGTATGCTGTTTTCTATAAACGTTTTCTGGAGGTGATATTATGAGTACCGTCATTCGCTGGAATCCTATTCGTGAGATGGCTGCGATGCAGCGGGCAATGGATCGTTTCTTTGATGACGCATGGCGCAATGTGCAACCATCAAATGGGGATGATATGCTGGCGCTCGATGTGCATGAGGGCGATAATGCCTACACCGTAATTGCGACCATTCCCGGCATCAATCCCGATGATATTCAGATCAGCCTGCACGACGGCGCGCTAACAGTTGGCGCGGAACTGCCACAGCCAACCCTTGCTGAAGGTGTGCGGGTGCTGCTGCAAGAACGCCGCTATGGACAAATTTCTCGCACAATCAACCTGCCGCAGCCTGTTGATTCAGACAAAGTAGAAGCGGTTTATGATAACGGCGTGTTGACTCTCACACTGCCCATTGCCGAGAGCGCCAAACCGCGTCACATCCCGGTGAAACCTGTTCAACGGCTTGCCAGCAAGAACTAAGCCAAACTACCCTCGTTGTGTGAGGACATAAACGAATAGTCAGCTAGATACAGAGACTCCCCACGAGTCTCTGTGTCGTTTCCCTAAAAACTATTCGGGACGCATCCAATAGAAGCTTTCAACTGCTCTGTATACATATTGATTCCTTGCGAACTGCTGCCGACAATTTTGCCGACAGTCGTCTGTTGTGTTGAAGACGTATTGTGTAGCAAATGGGCTATACAACCCGTTATTTATGTGACAAACCAAAAAACAGCGCCCGGTGATGTGCCGGACGCTGCTGAGATTGTGGGTCGGATTACCCTGCTGTTAACCCTTTTGACTTACTCGGATTCGGGTTCAGCCGTTGACTCTATATCAGGTTGACTATTTTCACCCTGATCACCCGTTGGATTCTCCGTCGGTGGGTCTTCAACAGGCGGATCATCCTGTGGCGGGTCATCCTGCGGCGGATTTTGTGCAGGGGCTTGCTGCTGTGACTGCGGTTCAGGTTCACCGCAATACCCACTGCCCACCCAGCGCACATCAATCAACCGATTGCCATAACGTTCGCCACCGCTGAAGTCGGTGATGACATAGCCATAGAACAGGTCAACCTGTGTCGTACAACCCGCCAATGGGACTGGCCCAAGATTGACTGTTTGACCCGGCCCGATGGACATGGTTTGACTGCCGAGCAACTGCTGTGTTGTGACCGATCCATCCATGACCATGTAGGAAGCAATACCGATTTCATAGGTACAGGCGTCCGACAGGTTGGTCACCGTGCCATTGTCGAATGGCGGATTCAAGTGACTGCCACCATGTTTGAGGTCGCCGTCGGGGTTTGGTGTACACACAGGCGGTTCTTCCTGTGGCGGGTCATCCTGCGGCGGATCATTTACAGGCGGATCATTTACAGGCGGATCGTTCACAGGCGGGTCATTTTGTGGCGGATCGTTCTGTGGCGGATCGTTTTGTGGTGGATCGTTCTGCGGCGGGTCTTCCGCGAATGGATCGTCACACCAGCCATTGCCCTGTATCCACTGGAAGTCCAGCAGACGCCCGGTATACCGTTCGAGACTCAGGTCGGTGATGACAGAGCCATAGAACAGGTCAACCTGTACCGTACAATCTGGCAGACTGACGCTGAGATTGACTGTTTGACCCGGTAAGACAGTCATGGATTCAGCATCGTGTAGGATTTGCGTCTCTATTGAGCCATCAATGACCAGATAGGCGGCGATACCCACTTCATAGCTGAAGCAGCGCGACGTGTTGTAGACATCGCCATTGTCATAAGGCCAGTTGAGATGTGTACCACCATTTCGCAAGTCGGCATCCGGGTCTGGCGACAAACCTTCACAGATGTCATCGTGCGTATTGGTGACCGTGATTTCGGTATCGACATCTTCAACCACCGTTGGCGTATCCGATAGTGTCATCGTCCATTCTGCACCTAGACTCGGTTCGGTGATGGTGTAATCACCCGGTTCGAGACCCGGCACTGTGAACGATTCGCCGTCTTCAAGGTCGTCACAGACAGGCGCTTCCAGATTGCCGCCCGACACGCAGACCTCAAATTCCGTGCCCGGAATCGGATCAGCATTGAACCAATCAACTTCCTTCGTCACTGTCAGACTGCCAGTCCGATGCCAGTTGCCGAAGCGTAGATTCTCAATATCGCCTAAGTCAACTGTGACCTCGTAGCAGGGTTCATTGTAGGTAGCATCAATCGTACCCGGTTCGCTGTTGACCCAGAACTGTTGTTGTGTCTCACAGACCGTATACGTACCCGGTTCGAGGTTGACGAAGTTGGCGCGACCTTCACTGTCTGTCACGATCTGGTCAACTTGCTGACCACCCTCGTCATAGAGCGTGATTGTCCAGCCTTCCAGCCAGTCTTCACCCTGATTGCCGTTGCGATTGCCGTTACGGTTCAGGTCTTCGTACTTGCGTACCCGGATGCGTGGTGTCCGCTGGTTGATGAAGGTGCAGGTTACGTTGTCGCCCAGTTCATCCAAGGTGATCTCAACTGATTCGTTTTCGAGATCAAGCGTAATGACTGATTGTGTGCCTTCGCGGGTCGTCTCGCAGACAATATCCCCCAGACTCCACGCATCGCCAAAATTACCCGTCTCGGTAATGGTGTATTCGCCTGCATCGAGGTTTTCAAAGGTCTCGCTGTTCGTGTAGGTGGCGTTGTTACCGCCATCGTCATCGAGCGTGAAGCTGCCTATCGGGTCGGTGCCTTCAAACGTGAAGTTACGTCCATTATCGGGCTGCGTGTCTTTGATGATGGTGATGCTGCCTGTACAGGGCGTGAACGGACCCGGATTCTCGAAGCGGCGTTCGATGGTGATGTTCAGGAAGATATTGTCACACACGTTGAGTTCAAATACCGCTGCTGTATTCTCTACACCATAATCGGCTGTGTCAAAGGTGTTGCCCGTAATCACGGCAGTGACAGGCGCGACAACGGCATCACCAAAGTAGTGACCGCGCGTTGTGCAGTTGGTGAAATCATTGCCCGTTACTGAGAGATTGGCAATACCAATCGAGGTCAAGCAGGTGTTTGCACCATCGACTTCGTTGTCGTAGATATTGACATTGCCAGCCGTGTAATAAACCCCAATACCTGTAGTGGGATAATTACCCGTGCTGCCATCCATCACATCCAGGTCGTTGTTATAGATATTGACATTCAACAGGTTGACACTGCCATTTGACCAGACCAGTATCCGCCCATGCAAGCCCGTGACCGTATTGTTGTTGATCTGAACATTTTGCCAGCGATAGGCTTCGACAGCGTTGAGATGCAGCACGTTATCAAACGTATTGCCCGTCACAGTATAGTTATTGCCCACCGCGGCGCTCTGTGCTTCCATGAAGATCAGGGAGTAATTAGTTATACAACTGACACCGCATGAATAGGCTTGACTGCCACCAAAGTTCTGGAAGGTATTGCCCTCCAGCGTGAAGCCATCCCACCCTCGATTGCCGAAGATCGCGCCTGTATCAGTGCGGTCTTGTCCGTCGAAGACATTATTGACGAATGCGAGGTCGGCATATGTGCCATTGCCGTCAATGGTGACGGCGTAGTCGCTGTAGCCGCCGGGATGGTCACCCGTGAATGTCAGATTTTCAAACGTGAGGCCATCGAACACGGAACCTGTCAGCAGCACACCATTGACCACAGTATCTGCACGATTTCCGATACCGATGACCAACAAGTCCGGCGAGTCGGAGTAATCGCGGGTCATCGTTTCGGGTGCGAAATTGCCTTCATAGACATACACCACCTGGTTTGGGCCGACTGAGGCGAACATCGCTTCTTCAATGGTGCAATACTTGGTCGTGTGCAAATCGGTGCTGGTTGTGGCATAGCCGACAGTCGCGCCGCCGGGATATGGCCCGGTCAGCCAGGGGCAGAACAGCACGTCTTCACTCACAGCATCACCTGTGCCGGGGCCTTCACCACTCGGCCCGCTGGGGTCGCCCCACCAGTTAAGTGTCGCATCGGTGAGGAACAGGTTGCTGAACACACCATATGACACATTGCTGGTGATGTTGTTATTGTTGACGTTGACGCTGCCGAATGAACCATTGTAATCACCAACATCCACACCATAGTCCCAGTCGGTGATGGTGTTTTCCGTGACTACAAAGATGTCGGGTGCGCCACCATCATCATAGATACCGATGCCAGCCGTGCCAGCCGTGTCATCACCTGTGACGGTATTGCCCATAAAGTCGGTATCGCCGCCATAACCAATCGCACCCCACATCCCAATACCGCCGTAGAATGTCTGGGTGATGACATTGTTGGTATAGGCTGCCGTGCCATCGATTTGATAGATACCAACCTGTGTATTGGTCAATGTGTTGCCGTCGGCAGTGACATCACCAAAGCTAAGGATACCGGTCGCGACCCATGTACCGCCTGTCCAGTACATGCCGTCAATGTCGTTGTCGTCGATAGTGCCACTCGTACCACTGCTGAACTGGACGCCATTCTGTGCAATCGTCCCGGATGCG
The DNA here is from genome assembly GCA_964614375.1 of uncultured Anaerolineaceae bacterium. Taxonomy (GTDB): domain Bacteria; phylum Chloroflexota; class Anaerolineae; order Aggregatilineales; family Phototrophicaceae; genus CAZTLI01. The sequence goes on along the minus strand of CAZTLI010000141.1, from coordinate 3,093 downwards.
CCAGCGCCATTGATGGTATTGTCAATCACATCGGCTGTCGAACCCGTGCCAGAAACGGTGATGCCGTTCTTCTGGAAATCTTCGATGAGGTTGTTTTCGATGGTGGCGTGTCCGGTTGTCGGGATAGTTGAACGTCCGACCAGAATGCCGACGCCGTTCTGACAACCGCTAAACGGCTCGTCACGAATGGCGAGGATTTGATTGTCATGGATATACACTGTCGAGTCATCGCGCACGAAGATACCCGCGAGGATGCTGCCACAGCCACTCGGCCCCGGCCCCGTAATCGTAAAGCCGCTGATTTCGGAGCTGCCGCCACTGGTGAAGCGCACAATCACCGAGTCGTTGCTCGATGAAGCTGGAATCGTGCTCGGCGCAACGATGAATGTTGATGCTGCGCCATCTGCGCCTAGAAGTATAACGCCCACATGGTCGTTGACTTGCTCTACGTAAGTTCCAGGCCCAACATTGACAGTCCAACCGGGTGAAGAGACATCAACGCCACGCTGAATGCTGGCTGTGGTTGTGGTCGGTGCAATGAAACTGTTGATCGTCACATACACATTGCCCGGTACCCATGTTACAAGACCCAGTGCCGGGTCAAGGTCAATAGCATGGTTCACATGGTCTTCAATGTCGAAGTTGTCGATAGCGCCGACCCATGTGACACCCGTTGCATCGACGTCGCCTATATTCCATATCGACATTGTGGTTGGAATGCCCGCGACAGGCAGGGTCATATTACTGAGGTCTAGTGGCGCAGCGCCAACATGGTCAACTGCTAATGGATACCATCCTGCGCCAGTCACGCCCGATAGGTCTACGTCTGTCAGTGAGAAATTGCTCACGTCGTCAAACAGTTGAATTAGTAGGCCGACCTTACTCGGTGAGCCACTGATAACGACATTATCGAGCGTCACGTTCGGCGCGCCACCTGCGTTCTTGCCTCGGAACTGAATACCATACGTCCCATTTGCTGTCACGTTGATGTTGCTCAGGCTGACATCGCCCTCGAACGAGAAGAAGCTCAAGTCGGATTGGTTGATGGATGCAGTTGCGTTGTTGGCGAATGTTGTACCGTCAATGTCGATATTGGTGATTGACGTCGCCGTGCCGGTAGGATTGACATCTAGCCCGCTGGTGAGGTTGTTGCTGATTTCCCCCCCATTAATCTCCAATCCGTCGAAACTGGTGATCGAAGATGGGATACGGAAACCACTACCTGAGTTGTCGGTTAACGTGACATTGGTGAGAAGTATGTCGCCAACTGTACCAGTATGATTGATTCCAATACCATGACCGCCATTGTTGGTTGAGGCCACATTTTCAAAGGTAATGTGCTGAATGGTGGCATCACCTTCCAGAATGAGGATACCACTGCCGTTGTTGCCGCCGCCCGTTGCGCCTGTCACCGTCAAATTACTGATGACCATACGACTGATAGCTGATGTACCACCAGTGGTGATGGTGATGCCGGGTGAAGACGGCTGAATGATGGTATCATCCACGCCCGCCCCATCTAATGTCAACTGCTTATTGATCGTGACATTTTCATTATAGTTACCCGCTGCGACATGGACTGTTCCACCAACGTCAACCTGGTCGACTGCTGCTTGTATAGTGGCGAGCGCGTCGGCTGTGCTGGTGCCGCTGTTGGAGTCGTCTCCCGTTGATGCATCGACATAGCACTCCGTCGTACACGTAGGGACGAAAGCCGTTTCGTGCATCTCTGCCGCGTGTGCTGTGAAGACCGAGCCGGAACTCAGCAGCAGCAGACACGCGATGGTACACAGCGCCATTAGAAAGAATTTCGGATAATGTATTCGGTGTGGTGTCATATTACCCCTCCTGAGGCATTTGATTAATAACTACATTAATTACTTGTGCATAACACACATTCGGAGGGAGATTGACAGTAAGCTACGATGCAGGATGTGAAAAGTTACACTAAGGATTTCGATGGAATACCGAATCCGCAATTTTTGTAACGTCCCACAACAGATTAATGGACATTAAATTGATTTTGTGTACATTTATCTTTATATTAAACATAAAAATCAATTCAACTGCTGTATTTCCCTCCATTATTACAAAATATCATGCCCAACTTACATTCGACTAAAATAAGATACGCTATTTATAGTTCATCCTTAAAATTACATAATATCTTAACATTACAATGCGGGCGGTGGATTACAAAAGCTGCGCGCTAAATTGAAGTCTGAAGAAATTTGCTAATCACGATTTGTGATGCTCGATAGTATTATGTGAGAGTAATCGTCGTACCGAGGTTGAGGCGGGCGGCATTTGCCAGCGCGATTTGGGCAGAGGCGGCGTCCTGCACAGCCACCCCTACTGACTTGAAGTAAGTGATTTGCTCTGATGAGGTGCGTCCGGGTTTTGCACCGTTGATGATTTCACCAATTTCGGCGTGAATGGCGTGTTCGTCGATGTCGCCACTCTTCAGGGGGATAATCAGATCGCCTGCTTCGGCTAAGACCGCTTCTCGCGAATCAACCGTGACCAGTGATCGCTTGATGGTCGTCACGTCCACTTCTTGCATCGTCGGCAAATAAGACCCCACAGCGTTCACATGCGCGCCGGGTTTGAGCAGCCTGCCATCGAAGACGGGAGTCGATGAAGTTGTCGCCGCACAGATGATGTCGGCATCGCGCACGGCAGTATCGGGGTCATCAGTGACGATAAGTGTATCGGGAAATGGGGTACATCCGCGCAGGTCGTTGGCGAAGGTTTCGGCATGTGCCCGTGTGGGACTATAGACTCGCGCTTCCTTTATAGTCCGCACGGTGCAAATGGCTTCCAGTTGCGTTCGTGCCTGCACCCCGCTGCCGATAATCGCCACGACTGCTGAATCGGGTCGCGCCAGGACATCCGTCGCAGCGCCAGCGCCCGCCCCTGTCCGAATAGCAGTCAGTGAGCCGCCATCCATCAATGCCAGCGGCTGACCTGTTTCCGGGTCAAGCGCAAGCACCACCGCATGGATAATCGGTAAACCGCGTTTGATGTTGTCGCCAAACACGGAGACAATTTTGACACCAAGCGCGCCCTGCTGCGGGATATAGGCGGGCATGA
>CAZTLI010000140.1:0-11722 GCA_964614375.1 uncultured Anaerolineaceae bacterium | reverse complement strand
ACGCGCGACCTGTTTGTCGAAGCGGCGAGTCAGGTCAATCAGCAGGTGCGCGACTGCCTGACTGCTTATGGAATCGACACGATAGACCTGTTTAATCCGCCCGTGATTCGCGGCACACGCAAAGCAGCCGTGCGCGCAGTGGTCGATGGGCGCATCCGCATCATTCGCGATGATTACAGCGGGACGATTAGCGGCGTGGATGGCGCGACACTGCATCGCTGGTTGAATGCGGGCATTGTGCCTGTCGTGCCGCCACTGGCAATCAGCGAAGATGGCCTGCTTAATATCGACGGTGACCGGGCGAGTGCGGCTGTCGCTTCGACATTGCACGCCAGCGAACTGGTCATCCTGAGCAATGTGCGCGGCCTGTATCGTCATTATCCTGACGAAAGCAGCTTTGTCGCAGACGTATCGCTGCGCGAAGTCGAGCGCGCGATGGATTGGGCACAAGGACGGATGAAACGCAAAGTCTTAGGCGCGCAGGAAGCGCTGGAAGGCGGCGCAGGTCGCGTGATTATTAGCGATGGGCGGGTGACAAACCCGGTCACACAGGCGCTCAGGGGCGCAGGAACGGTGTTCACCCCATGCTAAAAACAGATATATCAACCCTCGCATTGGAAAATACCCATACATCCGGCGCATACAGCAAACGTCCACTGGCGATTGTGCGTGGGCAAGGCAGCACTGTCTGGGATGACGCCGGCATTGCCTATCTCGACGCGACCAGCGGCATGGGCGTGGCCCTGTTAGGGCACAGTCATCCAGCAGTTGTGGGGGCGATTCAAGCCCAGGCCCAGACACTCATCACCTGCGCCGAGATTTTCTACAATGACCGCCGCGCGGCACTCTATGGCCTATTGGCAGAGATTTTGCCGGGAGACCTCAACCGCTTCTTCCTGTGCAACAGTGGCGCAGAGGCGATAGAAGGCGCGTTGAAAGTCGCGCGACTGTTCACCGGACGCTCAGGTATTGTCGCGGCAAAACAAGCCTTTCACGGAAGGACGCTGGGCGCGCTGTCGATGACGTGGAAAGCCAAATATCGCGACCCATTCGCCGCTTGGCTGCCCGATGTGACACACATCAGCTATAACGACCTCGATTCTGCACGCGCAGCCATCACCAGCGACACAGCCGCAGTCTTTATCGAAGCCATACAGGGGGAAGGCGGCGTCAATCCCGCCGATGTGGATTATTTACAGGGTTTGCGGGCATTATGTGACGCGCAGGGCGCGCTGCTGGTGATAGACGAAATTCAGACCGGATTCGGGCGCACGGGCCAGTGGTTTGGCTTCCAGCATAGTGGAATCATCCCCGACATGGTGGCGCTCGGCAAAGGCATCGCAGGTGGCGTACCAATGGGCGCAGTCGCATGGCGTGACTCGTTGGGCACAATTCCGGCAGGCACACATGGCAGCACCTTTGGCGGCAATCCGCTGGCGTGCGCGGCGGCTGTTGCGGCGATAACAGCGCTGCATGATGAAAATCGACCCCACTACGCGGCAGACATGGGCACATGGTTCATTGAAGCGCTCTATGAATTGGATTTACAGGCGATTCGCGCGATACGCGGACGTGGTTTGATGATTGGCATCGAACTGCGCGGGCGTGTGACCCCTGTTTTGCAGTCCTTGCAGGAACAGGGTGTGCTGGCACTCCCCGCAGGCATGAATGTGCTGCGCTTGCTGCCGCCGCTGGTCATCACACAGGCCGAACTTCAGCGCATTGTCGATGCGATTGCCGTTGCACTGGACACCTGACTATGATTACTACCCAGCAAACATTCACCCTCACCGATACAATCGCCGAAACACTGCTGCACGATCTGGTCGCCACACCGAGTCCCTCGCACGAGGAAGCCGCCGCTGTGCAAGCGCTGGTCGATTGGATGACGGCACACGGTTACGCCGATGCCTATGTCGATGAAGCGGGGAACGCCGTCGGCAGTATCGGCACAGGCCCGCGCGACATCATGCTGCTCGGTCACATCGACACCTTCCCCGGCAACCCGCCTGTCCACATTGATGGACGCAGCTTGTACGGGCGCGGTTCTGTCGATGCGAAAGGGGCGCTGTGTACATTTGCTGCCGCTGCCGCCCGCGCAGCGCTGCCGGATGATGTGCGCGTGATTGTCGTCGGCGCAGTCGAAGAAGAAGCGGCCACCAGCAAAGGCGCGCGGCACATCGCCACGACGTTTCAACCGGAAATGTGCATCATTGGCGAACCGTCCAGTTGGGACAGAATCACGCTTGGTTATAAGGGTCGTCTCTTGCTCGATTGGCGCTGGGAAGGCGGACTCGCCCATAGTGCCGGTACAGCCCTCAGTCCAGCCGAACGCGCTGTCGCCTACTGGTCGCGTGTGCAAGCCTATGCTGAAGCAGTCAATGCGGGCATTGAGTCGATTTTTGGGCGATTGGATGTCTCGCTGCGGGATTTGAATACCTGGCAGGAAGGCGTTAACGGCATTGCCGAGATGACGATTGGCTTGCGACTGCCGCCGGGCGCTTCACCCGCACGAATCGCCACCGATTTACAGCCCGACGCTGGCGCAGCGCTGCGACCCTATGGCGCGGAGACGGCATTTGTTGGCGCGAAAGACTCGCCCCTGGCACGCGCATTTCGGGGTGCGATTCGTGAACAAAGTGGCAGGCCGCGCTTCGTCCACAAAACAGGCACATCCGATATGAACGTCGTCGGGCCAGTGTGGGATTGCCCCATCGTCGCCTATGGCCCCGGTGATTCGGCACTCGACCACACGCCAGATGAACATCTCGATTTGGATGAATATCTGCGCGCCATCGCTATATTAACAGGTGTCCTCGAACGCTTATAGGGGGGAATTGACCCATGCCACTCGACCACTTTAGTATTATCGAAAGTACGCTGCGCGAGGGCGAACAATACACTAACGCCACCTTCACCACTGCACAAAAGCTGGAAATCGCCGGATTGCTGGACGACTTCGGCGTCGAAATGCTGGAAATGACCTCGCCCTGCGCCTCGCCGCGCAGTGAAGCGGACATCCGGGCAGTGGTGAATGCGGGTTATCGTTTGCGTGTTTTGACACATATCCGCTGTGCGAAAGACGACGCGCTCCGGGCATTGGATACAGGTGTGCATGGCGTGGATGTCGTCATCGGCACATCGCCACAGTTGATGCAGCACAGTCACGGCAAATCCATCGCCCAGATTATCGACCTCGCCGCTGAGGTGCTCAGTTTTATCCGCCAGCAAGCGCCAGACACGATTCTGCGTTTCAGCACCGAAGACAGTTTTCGCAGTCGCGAGTCGGATTTACTGCGGGTGTATCTGGCCATTGCCGATATGGGACTGGTGAATCGACTCGGTGTGGCAGATACAGTTGGTGTGGCGCTGCCGGGGCAGGTCTATAATCTGGTGCATCACCTGGTGCGATTGACCGGGCTGGATGTAGAATTTCACGGGCACAACGACAGTGGTTGTGCCATCGCCAATGCCTGTGCTGCCCTCGAAGCCGGAGCGACGCACATCGACACGACGGTGCTCGGCATCGGGGAGCGCAACGGCATCACGTCACTCGGTGGACTCATCGCCCGCCTGTATACGCTCAATCGCGCCTATGTCGCTAAATACAATTTGCCGCTGCTGCCCCATATCGACGCGCTGATTGCCAGCTATTGTGACCTCGCTATTCCGTTTAATAACTACATAACGGGGTCGAGCGCCTTTATCCACAAAGCCGGAATCCACGCCAAAGCGGTGCTGGCTGACCCCGAAACCTATGAGATTCTCGACCCGGCTGATTTTGGACTGAATCGGCACATCAGCATCGGGCATCATTTGACAGGCTGGAACGCCATCCGTGACCGGGCACAGCGATTGGGTTTGCAGCTTGATGATGACCGTCTGCGGGCAATTACACAGACCATCAAAGCGCGGGCCGATGACACGGCGATGAGTCTGGACGAAATCGACACGCTGCTGTTGGCGGAGGCGCAATCATGACCGGGCAGACCTTTGCCGAAAAAGCACTCGCGCGCGCATCGGGACAATCGCACGTCAACGCGGGCGATGTCCTGATGGTCAAGCCAGACGTGATATTCAGTCATGATAATTCAGCGGCTATCCGGCGCATCTTTGCCGAAACGGGCGCATCACGTATCGCCCATCCTGAGCGAGTGGCCATCACGCTTGACCATGCCGCGCCCGCGCCAACCACACGTCACGCACAGAATCACGCCGAAATCCGTGAATGGGTCACACAACAGGGTATCAACCACTTTTTTGAAGTCGGTCGCGGTATCTGTCATCAGGTCATCAGCGAGGAGGCGCTGGTGCTGCCGGGAGAGGTCATCCTCGGCGCGGATAGTCACACGACGCATTTTGGCTGGTTGGGCGCGTTTGGCATGGGCGTAGGCCGGACGGAGATGGCGGCACTCTGGGCGACGGGTGAATTATGGCTGCGTGTGCCCGAAGCCGTGCGTCTCATACTCACCGGGCGACTATCGGCGGGCGTCACCGCGAAAGACATCGCCCTCCACATCATTGGTCGCTGGGGCTGCGATGGTGGCGGCTATCGTTCGATTGAATTTGCAGGTGACACAATTTCGCACCTTTCACTCGATGAACGGGCCGTCCTGCCCAATATGATGGCGGAGTTTGGCGCGATGAACGCCTATCTCCCGCCCGACGATTTCATTTTCAATTATCTGAACGCCAAATCTCAGCGCGACTATACCCCCCTCTATCCCGATGTGGATGCGCGCTATGACGCCGAGTGGACAGTCAATGTGAATACCTTAGAACCACAAATCGCCCGTCCCCATGCCCCGGATAATGTCGTGCCGCTGTCTGAAGTAGTGGGTCAACCTGTGCAGCAGGCGTTTTTGGGGACATGCACCAACGGACGGTATGAAGACCTCGCCGCCGCCGCTGCTGTGTTACAGGGTCATAGAACAGCTATCCGCATGATCGTCATTCCCGCCAGTTCACAGGTGCTGCTCCAGGCAGTTGAGACCGGTGTATTGCAAACGCTCATCGCAGCCGGGGCGACAATTGGCACACCGGGCTGTGGGCCGTGTATGGGCAATCACATGGGCATCCCTGCCCCTGCCGAAGCCACCATCAGCAGCGCCAATCGCAACTTTCGTGGACGCATGGGCACGCCCGAAGCCGATGTCTATCTCGCTAGTCCTTATGTCGTCGCGGCCAGTGCCATCACCGGGCAAGTCACGCATCCGGGAGAATTTTTAGCATGACGCATCATCGTGTATGGGTTTATGGTGATAATGTGAATACGGACGTGATTTTTCCCGGCAAATACACCTATACGCTCAGGACGCCGGACGAAATCGCTTCAAAAGCATTGGAAGACCTCGATCCGAATTTTGCGACCAACGCGCAGATCGGCGATGTCATTGTCGCAGGACGCAATTGGGGCTGCGGCAGCAGTCGCGAACAGGCTGTGACCGCGCTCAAATACTGCGGCGTGACGACGATTATCGCGGCGTCATTCAATGGTCTCTATTTCCGCAACTGCATCAATCAGGGTGTGCATCCCATCGTCTGCCCGGATTTACGTCCGCACGTCCAAACAGGCGACATGATGACGATAGACCGGATGCAGGGCTGCATCCACACAGCGGCTGGACACAGTTTCCCGATTGCGCCGCTGCCGGATTCAGTGCAGGCCATTATCAACGCGGGTGGATTGGTGGCGATGTTACAGGCGCGGTTCTCGCCCAACCCATAAACAGCCTGTTATAATCGGCGCGATGTGACACAGAGAGATGGAGTGCAACCATGCCAAGACAGGTCATCAATCCCTATGATGGCAGCGTGATTCAGACCGTTGCCGATTCGACAGAAACCGATGTGCGGGCAGCAATTGGTAAAGCCGAGTCGGTGCGTGAGACGCTGGCACATATGCCCGCCCATCAACGCGGGGCTATCCTCAATAAAACAGCGCAGATTATCGAAAATCAGGGCGAGGAACTCGCAAAATTGATGGCGCAGGAAAGCGGCAAACCCATGCGCTATGCGCGCGGCGAGGTTAACCGCGCAGTGGAAACATTCAGCTTCGCGGCGGATGAAGCGCGCCGGCTGCACGGGGAAACTGTGCCGATGGATGCGGCGAAAGGCGGCGTCGGCAAGGTTGGTTATTATGTGCGTGTGCCTGTAGGAATCGTCGCGGCGATTACACCCTTCAACTTCCCGCTGAATCTGGTGGCGCACAAGGTCGCGCCTGCGGTAGCGGCGGGCTGCCCCATCGTCCTCAAGCCCTCGCCCGCGACACCCCTCACGGCGCTGCGTTTAGCCGAAATTCTACAGGAAGCCGGACTGCCCGATGGCGCGTTTAGTGTCGTGGTTGGGGATGCCGATGTCGGCAGTTGGCTGACGACTGACCCGCGTGTTGCCATGATTACATTCACGGGCAGTCCACCCGTCGCCCATGCCATCAGCAAAGTGGCGGGACTGCGCCGCACGACCTTTGAACTCGGTGGCAATGCCGCGACCATCATCGACGAAGATACAGACGCGACGAAAGCCGTCGAAAAGACGGTTGTGGGCAGCTTCGCCTACAGCGGGCAGGTGTGCATCAGCGTGCAGCGGTTGTATGTCCATCGTAAACACTATGACACATTCAAAGACCAGTTCGTCAAACGAACGCAGACGCTGGTTTTAGGCAACCCGCTGGATGACAAGACCGAAATCGGCCCTATGCTCAATGACGGTGCCGCCGAACGAGTCGAAAGCTGGGTAAAAGAAGCGGTAGATAGCGGCGCAAAAATACTGGCTGGCGGTACGCGCGAAGGCCGAATGTTCCGCCCGACTGTGCTAGAAAATGTGGATAACAGCATGAAAGTGATGTGCGAAGAGGTTTTTGGCCCTGTCGTCAATATCGTGCCCTTTGATGACCTCGATTCCGTGCTCGGTGCAGTGGATGATTCGCCGTTTGGTCTACAAGCGGGTATCTATACCGATAACCTTAAACACGCCATGAAAGCGGTCAATCGGCTGAATGTGGGCGGTGTGATGATTAACGATGTGCCCACCTTCCGCGTTGACCACATGCCCTATGGCGGCAACAAAAATTCCGGTGTCGGACGTGAAGGCCCGCGTTTCGCTATCGAAGATATGACGACGCTCAAGATGGTGGTGATTAATACGTAGATTTTAGCAATTGCGGTTCCGGGTCTGGGGATTAGGGCGAAGCCCGCTTCAGAAGACGCAGCTAGCTACGGCAGAGGTAAGCTGTTTCTGGTGAATGAGTCCATAAAACAGTAACGGGATATGCTGTTATGGCACATCCCGTTTTTTGTCATATTTTGTTGAAAGCAGAATAGCTATTTATCGACTTGCCAACCATTAACCCGCTGCAATGGTGCTTTTGCTGGGGTCTTCGGGCAGATATTTGATAGGAATCGTGCTGCCCACCTGTATCCCCGCACGCACGACGGACTCGGTACTCACTTTGTCAATGCGATTGGCGTACTGCATCCCGCCGACTTGATAGGTATATTCGACAATCGAATAAATCGGCGCATTGTTGATGAGGACGCGATAATTGCGATCTACATAGGTGACCTGTCCTTGCGCGTCCATACCCGTCGCCATGATTTGCTGGTGCATCGCCGAGGCTTTGCGCGAACGGAATAACGAGATACTGCCGAACACCACCAGCAGCAGCCCGACACCGCCAAAGGCAATGGTGAAAATTGAACTCGCCCCGCCAGTGATACCACTCACATCAACGCCACTGCCAGAAACACTGGAACCAATGCCGCTAATCGCGCCGCCAGCGAATATCCCGGCAGCAATAAATATCACACCCATAATAATCAGAATAATCCCAACCACTGTGACCTCCTTAGGAGATGAAATAGAAAGGGTTTAGTGTTACTACACACCTTAAGGATATGTCAAAGCCGATTTTTCTGCATCCTGAAATTGTAACAAAGTCGTATAAACTGACATAATGCCCGCTGGTTTTGGCTTAATCCGCTTCAAATCCGGCCTTCGTTTATAGCGCGACTATGCGTTAGAATCGCGCAAAATAGTGAATGATAAGGAAACCAATGCGTAGACTCGTTCTCATCCCGCTCGTTAGTTTAGCCGTCCTCAGCCTCATAATCACGTTATCCGCTGCCGCGCAGGAAGCCGTACCGGAACTGGTCGTTGCCGATGTGCAAATCGAAACTCGCACGGATCCATCCGGTATCGAAGCGCAGGTGGCAGCGGGGGTGGTCTTCAACAATACGCCACAAGCCGCGACGAATATCACCCTCATCGGCGATGTCTATGGGACAGACGATGCCCTCATTGGTGAAGGCTTCGGCTATGTGGTCGATGAATGTGGCACCGCCCTGACCGAATTGATTTTGCAACCGGGCGAATCATGGACATTTGAGATGGCGCTGGATTTATTTGAGACGGATGTCGAAATTGGTCGGGTCATTGTCACCCCACAGTGGACGGCGCTTGCGCCTGATGACACTCCCCCACAGGTATTCAATGGTATTGCGACGATCAGCGATAACGAAGTGGTCGCTGTCGAATGGATAGACGCACAATCGCTGCGTTATGCGGTTGGCTGCCGGGGACAGGTCTTCCTTAACCACGATTGGTATCAATACGACCTGCTCAGCCGCCAAAGCACGCCCATTACCCATCCCGCGGCTGACCTCGTAACCGCTGATTTTATCGCCCAGAGTGGAATCACCAGCCCGGCACAGGGCGGCGACCCCAATCCGCTGCTGCTCAACACATCCCATCTGACATTCCCGCCCGATGGCAGCCGCGTTATCTATCAAAATGACATCCACAGCATTTATACAGCAGAACGCAATGGCTCATTCCGCCGCTTGATTCACGAGGAACTCTTCCGCCACAGTTTACAGGGCATCGTCTATATCCCCGGCGGGCGTTTTCTGGCCTATTACTTTGGCGTGTATGGTGAACCGGTGCTGTATTTCACGGCGACAACCGATGGGCAGATGATTAGCGCCTTTTTGACCGAAAGCGTGTCATCGGTCACTGTGCCGGGACCAACCAGCGATGGTCAATGGGTGGTCGTCGGCGCGACCCATGAGGAAGGCACAGGCTATTATCTCCAATCGACGCTGGGCACAGCGCGGCAGTTCCTGTTTCCTGTCGATTCGCTGCCGGGCAACAATTGGCCGGCCCCCATTTACGTTGTGCGCGATGCCACCACGACCTATGTGTATGTCATCCGGCCTATTGACGGACAGGCATGGTTGCAATGTTATAATCGCGAAGCCAACGAACTCTATGACCTCACCCCGCTCCCGATACAGATGGATACGACCAATCAGGCATGGTCGTGGCTGTCGCCCGATGCCACACGATTGGCGCTTGCCGCTAACGGCGTGAATGGTGGGTTGTGGGTTGTTAATCTGTTCACATTCATGGTCTGCCAGTGATACCAACGCGCCTTCTAATCGGCTGTGAAAAATCGCTCACCCTAACCAGGTAGTGTCGAGTGGGGGGTTTTTGTATCCAGGTGGATTCACCGCCTGAGCGTGGTTATTGAAAAAGTCACCCACTCGCGTCAGAATTTGCGCTGCCACAGACTTTTCGATACGTATCGGAATGCCCGGTGGCAAAATAGGTCTCTTATGAATAGAAAGCGAAACGCATGCCTGTTTATACGTATATCACCAATGGCACACTGATTGATGGCAGCGGCGGCGACCCGCTGCGGAACGCGGCAGTCCTGATTGAAGACAATCGCATCACAGCGGTAGGGTCGGCGACCAACGTCGCCCCACCCAAAAATGCCAACGTACAGACGATTGATGCGGGCGGTGGCTGGATTTTACCGGGCTTCATTGATACGCACGTCCATATCATGTTCGAGGTTGAGCCATTCGCGCAGATGATTAGCACGCCGCTGTCAACCCGTTTTTATAAAGCCCAGCATTATATGCGCCGCACACTCGACGCCGGGGTAACATCAGTACGCGATGCGGGTGGCGCAGACGCCGGCGTCAAAATGGCGGTCGAGCAAGGCATCATTCAGGGGCCGCGGATGCAAATCAGCATCACGGCGCTGGGTATCACCGGCGGTCATACCGATGGCTGGCTGCTCTCTGGCAACCGACCGCGTTATTTCTTCCCCGAATATCCGGGACATCCCGACGGCATTTGCGACGGCGTGGACGAAGTGCGTAAAAAAGTGCGTGAAGTGCTGCGCGCCGGGGCCGACATTGTGAAGATTTGCTCGACGGGCGGCGTCCTCAGCCCCACCGACCACCCCGAATTCACGCAGTTTTCGCCGGAAGAACTCAACGTCATCGTGCAGGAAGCGCGCTATCGCAAAGGCCGCAAGGTCATGTCTCATGCCCAGGGTACAGAGGGTATCATCAATGCGGTTCGCGCGGGCATCCATTCGATTGAACATGGCATTTATCTGGATGACGAAGCGATTGACCTGATGCTGGCGGCGGGGACGTATGTCGTGCCGACCTTGATTGCGCCTGTCGCCGTTGTAGAAATCGGCGAAGAAACAGGCAATATGCCGGAATATGGTCTGCGGAAAGCCAAAGAATCGCTGGAAGCGCACCGGGATAGCATCGCCTATGCTTATGAACGCGGCGTCCGCATTGCGATGGGCACAGACGCGGGTGTGATGCCACACGGCACGAATCTACGCGAATTGGGTCTGATGGCAAGTATTGGCATGAAACCGATGGACATCCTCGTCGCCACGACCAGAGTCGCCGCTGAATGTCTCGAATGGGACGATAAGGTCGGGACGGTGGAGGCGGGCAAACTCGCCGATGTCATCGTCACCCGCACCAACCCGCTGGATGACCTGACCAGCCTCGAAAATACCGACAACATCGCCATCGTCATGAAAGACGGGCAGGTGGTCAAGGATATTCGGTAAGTGCTGCAACCTGTCAGGACTAAAAAACGTTACAGAAATGGGCGACGATGCAGAGAATACACTGCATAGCGGTACTGTCGCTCATTTTTATGTATAATCACTGTCGCTAATGATCGCCTGTAACAGGCAAGTAGAGCAAAATGAGTGATTCAATTCCATTTAGCGATATTCTGGACGAGCTGGACGCACTGACAGACCGTTGGGCAGCCATGCGCCAGAGAGCGCACGATCTGGAAACTAACGGTGGTGACCATCCCCCCAGTTATTATGCGGGTATGGGGGCGGCGCTGGAACGGGCGCTGGCCGATATGAACACGCTGCTGGGGCGTATCCAACGCTCTGACGAGGTGAAAGCACGCGACGAATCGTCTGATACCTACCTGAATGTAGACATCGACTACGCCAAAAATGTATTGAAGCGGGCCGGCTTGTCGTTTAGTAAGATTTATGACGACAGCGAGCATGTGTTTACCGTCATTTTCGCCCACATGCCGCCGATTCCGGTCAACGAGCGCATCCACAAATTGGAACAGGCCGCGCCGAATTTAGTGATACTCGAACACGGACGTCTGGATGACTCGCGCGAGACCTATATTGACTTCGCCTTTCAACCCGCGTCACCGGGCGCCGCGCCAGATGTCAGGAGCTAGGATGATGCAGATTCAACCGATTGGCACAGTAAAATCACCTGTCAAAGACGCTGAAACGGTCGAAGGCTGGGGCAGTGTGGTCTCCGAAATTCATCTTGACCACGACCTCGCACCCGGTCTGAAAGGCATTGAGGACTGGTCGCACGTCATCGTGATTTATTACATGCACGAAGTCACATTTGAT
>CAZTLI010000139.1:3867-11783 GCA_964614375.1 uncultured Anaerolineaceae bacterium | reverse complement strand
CATGACCTCGCCTTGATAGACTTGCCACCAGAAATTTTCCAGATTGAGCGCCAAATCACGCGCACGAGTGACATATTCGCGCAGTCGTTCGACCTGTGCCAGTTGAATTTCAATCGGGATGATCTCGACGCCAATCGTTTGCAGCGGTGGCAGTCCCATCGCCTGTGGAATTGCCATCACGTTCGGGATTTCGCGCGTGGCAAAGGCGATAATCCAACCTTCATAACCACGATAATGCACCCGCAGCCATGTGCCATCTTGATTGCGCGCAATGACGGGCACTGTCGTATTTGGCGGAATGTTGATGATACGTTCACCTTCAAACAACGGCACTAGACGCATCGCCACGCCTTCGCGCACGAATACAGCAAAACCCGGGTCTTCTTCGAGGGTGCGTTCGCCTTCGCGTCCGGTGCTGTTATCCGTCAGCGGTAGATATTCTGCATCGAATTCCACGTCCAGCATTTCGTTGAATATCCAACCGAGATTGGTCAAACGTCCCGGACGACGCACTTCAAACCATGTGCCATCAAGATTGCGTCCAACGACTTCCAGAATGTTATCCCGGAAGACCGACGCGACTGCTTCTTCATCCGGGTCAGGCAGAATGCGGACAAATGCACTATCGACCTGCACGCGCACCCGGAAGAAGAGCGGCTGTTCAGCTTCAGCTTCGGTGATTGGCGCGTCGTCCTGCGCGAAACTCACACCAGACAGGCACCATCCGGTCAGCAGTAAACAAAGTAAAATGAGTCGTTTCATCGTGTGCCCCCTAACGGAAGACCGTCCATTCAGTGATGTTCCACAACGGCGCAGCCGGGAATGGATCGAATCCACTGATGCTGCCGCGCACAGCTACCATGTCATGCCGGCTGTATAGGAACAGATAAGGCAGGTCTTGGCGTAAAATCGTCTGAATTTCCCGGTAGATAGTCGCACGCTCATCAAAATCGCATCCCGACAGCGTGCGCGCGCGTTCTAGCAGTTCATCTACGCGCGGATTGTAATACGAGCCAAAGTTGAAGCCCGTGCCAACAACATCGGCGCGACTGCTGAACAACAGGCTGTTATCGGGATTGGAGGGATAAGATTCCGTCCAACCGGATAAAAATGCGTCGTATCGCTGGTCGGCGGCCTGTGAGCGCAGGCTGTCGAAATCCATGCCAATTATATCGACCTGAAAGCCGATGGCATTAAGCTGCTGCTGGATGAGTGCTGCAACAGTATCGCGATAACTGCCGCCGGATTGCGAGTACATCAATGTGAAAATCAGCGGCCTACCCTCGCGGGCATATAAACAGCCCAGACAGGCACGCACACCACTCTGACCGGGTACACGTCGCCAACCCGCTTCATCGAGCAAGCGCACGGCCTCTGTGACATTGTGTTCGATGGGTTCGATGTCCGGGTTGAATGCCCATGATGTCGGTGGTTGGTCGCCATAGATACGTGTGCCGTGTCCATAGAGCGCATTATCAATAAGACCGTCGATGTCTAATGCCAGCGCAATCGCCTGCCGCACACGAATATCGCCAAAGATGGGATGATGTCCCTGTTCCAGGGGATTGCCTTCATCGTCTACAACACTCTGCGGATTGGTCGGATCTGCCAGATTGAAGCTGATGTAATCCCATGATGTGCCTATCGATTCATACACGCGCACATCTGGCGCAGCCATGATGTCATTCCAGCGGTCATAGGGCGGATAGAATAGGATGTCCAGGTCGCCATTCAAGAACTGCACGATTTCGTCGTACAGACCGGGTGTATCGACAAAGTTGAATGACAGGCGTCCATCCGCCGTCGTCAGCCGCACATAATCCGTCACCTGCACAGTATCCAGGCGAAAACTGCCGGATGTTGGGTCAGGGAAGGTGTTGAATTCCGGGCCAAAGGTATAGAAAAAGCGTTGGTCACGGTTGGCTTCACGCCAGTTGACAGCCTGCTCAATCAACGGTTCATCGGCATTGAAGAATGTCGCCATTTCATCCGTGAAGTTGGACAATGTGGCGGACGCCGGGACGATTGGAAATTGCAGGCTGTGCAGCGCGCCACAGTCAGGGGTTTCCATCACAAAGGCGATGGTATAGGTATCGAGTGGCACAGCGCCGATTATCCCACTCATTTGCAAACGGAACGTGGATAACCCAGGCATGTTGACCGCTGCCGCATAACTGAAAAATACGTCATTGGCGGTAATCGGTGTGCCATCGCTCCAGACCGCATCGTCACGCAAATGCAGCGTATAGACCCGCCCATCGTCCGAAATTTCCCATTCGACGGTCAGACCGTTATTGGCGGCTGTTCCGGTAGTGAATACACCGCGTTCATGGTCGATACCCAACAGCCACGGGAACAGTAAGTCCGTAATCCGGCGACACTCGGCATTCGAGCAGCGCAGTGGATTGAGCGACCCTAGTCCCGCGACTCCGCGTGTGTTACCCACCACAATCACACCGCCCGGTGTATCATCTTGCGAAAATGCAGGCACAGCCAGCAGCATCACGGCAATCAGCAGCAGCGGGAGGATGAGTCGTTTAGATAGGTGTCGTCGGGTGTCCATAGACAGTCCTTTCTGTCTCATCATCGTGCAGGCGTTTGCAGCGGCAGCCACACAGCGAAATTACCCGTGAGTCGATTCGATTCCAGCGCGCTGATGACAGCAGCGGCTTCACCCGCAGGCAGGCGACTGCCCTCGCCGACAATTTCGCGGTAATCTTCATAACTTTGCACTGCCAATGCCGAATAGACCGCGCCGAGTGACGCATGAGGTGCGGCGTAATCCGGGTCGAGCGCGATGGCTTGCTGGAAGTCGGCAATCGCGAGGTCGTAATTGCCCTCTATCGCGTGGACAATGCCGCGATTGTTATAGCCAATGGCGAATTGTGGATCGAAGGCTACTGCCAGCGAGAAGTCGTTAATCGCCAGCCCAAAGTTACCCTGTGCGGTATAGAGCAGTCCACGATTGTTATAGGCCGGGACGTAAGTTTCGTCCAATTCTAAAGCGCGGTTATAGTCGGCGATGGCCTGTGGCTCGTTGCGCTGGACAGCATGGGCATAGCCGCGATTGGTATAGGCCGGGACGTAGGTGTCGTCGAGTTCTAACGCGCAGGTATAGGACACAATCGCCAGCGAATAACTCGCCTGTCGGAAGTAGGCATCACCTAAGCCCAGAAAATAGAAGGAATCGGCATCGTCCGGCGCAATTTCTGCACATGTCACATCGGTCTGTGCCGAAATGACCAGTGGCAGCGCCATCAGCAGGCAGACAATGCCCGGTATCAGTAAGAGTGAACGTCGTTTCATGATTTTTCCCTTTAAACGAACAGCGACAACAGAATAGGATGGGTATGGGGTGCAGGTTCACACCCCCTAAGGAGTCGATGTTGTCCCATTACTGTTCGTCAAACTGCGCGACCAGCAGCCACGTCCCGTCATCCAGCCGCAGTTCAAACGAAAAGCGCGATTCAAGCGCACCAGCCGCGGCTTGAATCCGGCGGTCTGAATTGCCAGCGCGCAGCAAAATGTAGTTTTCATAGTTATCCAGACTGTAGGCCGAATACACGATTCCCAGCAGCGCATACGATTGGGCATGAGCCGGGTTATATTCCGGGCGCGGCTCATCCTGGGGACGGTCTGGACGAGTCAGGTTAGTGACTACATCGTCGATACCACTGCGACTAATGGCCGTTTCGAGGTCGCCAATCGCCAGTTCAAATTCCCCCACGATGGTGTAAATCACCGCGCGGTTGTTATAAGCGTCGATGTAATCGGCGTCGAGGTCGAGCACTGTTGAGAAGTCGTCAATCGCGTCTTCGTATTCACGCAGCGCGGCATACATCACACCACGATTGTTATACGCGGGAACGAGCGACGAATCGAGTTCAATGGCGCGGGTATAGTCGGCAACCGCAGATTCATAATCCCGACGGGCGGCATGGACGGCGGCACGGTGCATATAAGCCGGAATGTAGCTGCCATTTACCTGCTCAATGATACAGCTAAAGCTGTGCAGCGCGCTGGTGAGCTGACCGGAGTTGAAGAAGGCCGCACCCTCACCCATATAGTAGCTGGTACGCACATCGGCGGAATCCCCCTCAAAATTGGGGCAAATCAGTTCGTCTTCATCTTCGTCCTGTGCCAGCGCGGGCAGCGCGGCGACCAGAATTGCGATAAGGATAAAGAAGATAATGGAACGCTTGCTCATGGTGTTTCTCCTGTTAGATGGTTACCGGGCACGATGCCCTCTGATACAAAATAGCTGTGATTGAGCAGTTAGTTTTCTAGCAATGGGTCACGATTTGCTAGCGATTGCAGCAGCGATACGACAATGTTGTAATTGCGACGGGCTTCATCCACTTCATTGAGCGCCGTGTTGATTTCGCGCTGTGTGATATAGAAGTCCTCGCCCACACGCCCACACGCATCCTGAAACATCGTGATAGCCGTGTTGATATGTAAAATCATGCTCTCTAGTCCGACTGCGAGCGGCACGAAGATGGGTTCTTGCCGCAAATCGGTCTGTGTCACACGATCAATTTCGACATACTCCGGGATGTCATTGCAGCTCACACCCCGCCCTGATTCCAGCGTGCGCCAGATATTTTCAATCGAACTGAGGCTGCGTTGTGCGCCGGATAAGTCAATATTGAAATTTCGCACGAGTCGTCCATAGGCATACAAATAGGCTGTGTCAGGCAATGTGCGATAATTACCACTGGTAATGCGAATGTCCCACGCGCCAACCCAGTACAATTCGCCATTCCAGCGCAGTTCCAGCCAGAAAAACGTGCCCGACCCCAATCGCCCGACCAATTCGACCTGTTCGCCTTCTGGTATCGTGCCGACGGCATCCTGTGGCGCGATTTCACGGCGGTAAATGGTGGTCTCGCGCGTGGTGACGCCGATAACACCCGCGCGGCGCACAAACGGGACCGGGTTAATACCATCTATCGGCAGCATGGCATAATCGCCACTCCAGACCAGCAGCCACGCCGCAATCCACCCTAACTGGCCTTCATAAACTACCTGTATCCAGCGTCCGCTGTTGGTACGTCCCACGGCAGGCAGTGTCACCGCCGGGTCGAGGACGGTGATTCGGTCAAAGTTGACTCCCGGCCCTACGCGCAGCGAGCTGTAGTCCTGCGTGGTGACATACACACCTGTGTCCGGGAATGGTGTGGGTTCGTCATCTTGCGCCATCAACAGGGTTGGTGGCAAACTGACCACGACCAGCAGCACCTGTAGTATTACGGTATAGAGTGTCTTTTTCATCGGGCTTCCCCCTGTGTCCAGACGATGACCTCGCCATTGACTTCACCGAGTGTCGTAAAGTGCCCGGTTTGGGTATCCAGGATAATGAAATGGGTACGTGTGCGCGAGATTTCTTCCTGCGGTACAGGCGGCGGAGTCGGCGCGCCCGGTGTCGTCGTCGGAACGAGAATTTCGGACGGAATTTGCACGCCATTGGTGAAGATGACATAACGGTTATCCGGTGACCATATCAAGCGGGTGTGATCGCCTGTCATGCTTTCGGGCAAGCAATAGTGCTGCTGCTGACCTGTGGTGCTGTTCCACACGCGCATCTGTGGAATGGGTAGACCCGCCTCACGCCGTTCGCGCACGACATCGGCTGGGGGTGTGTACCAGTCGATGCGGAGCTGTCCATCGCGCGACCAGATACCAGACGGTAGTTCACCCAATCGACGATGTTCACCTGTCGCCGGGTCATAGATATTCCAGGTATCTGTGCCGCCGAAACCATAATACAGGGCTGTGCCGAGTGGATGCCACTCAAAGAGGAGATCACCGCCTGTAATTCGCGCGAAGTAATCTGCTTCGCCCGTATCTTGATTGTAGATGAAGTACCGATAGCCTAAACCACGTCCGGCGTTGAACGATGTTCGCACGACAGCAATCGGGCCATTATCGGGTTGGAGCGAGATGACTTCTGTGGGTAGCTGGTTGATGCTAATTGGGTCACGCCGTTCAAATGGCTCGGAATAGCTGCGTGTTGCCGGGTCGAAGCGGCGGATAAATTCCTGTGGTTGCAGTGATACATCGGGCACATAGTCACTGTAAGCGTATTCAATTTGCCCATTATTCAACC
Organism: uncultured Anaerolineaceae bacterium; assembly: GCA_964614375.1. Classification (GTDB taxonomy): domain Bacteria; phylum Chloroflexota; class Anaerolineae; order Aggregatilineales; family Phototrophicaceae; genus CAZTLI01. The sequence goes on along the minus strand of CAZTLI010000139.1, from coordinate 5,674 downwards.
AGTAGATGGGGAAAGGCCATAAGGCTTGCTCCTCACGACTGAACAATTCCATCGACTCGCTGCCATCAACACGCGACACCCGAATCGCGTCGGTGATGGTCAATATCCAGTTTTGATCGAATGAGAAATCACATTGTGTTGTGACTCCACATCCCGGCAGCGTATCATCGGGATAGAAGTTGCCGGTTATCGGGTCGAATATCCACACATACGGCGTCGAACTGTTGGTCGGGCGCATGTACAGGCTGCCCGGCGGCGCATAGTCTGGCGCAGGGTCGCTCTGTGTATAGAGTACATTGTCAATCGGGCAGTATTCCAGAATCTCGCCGAGATTGGGTTGATTGGCAAGCTGCGTCGGCATTGGTGGTGCTGTTGGCGTAATAGTCGGCGTGAAGGTTGGGCGTGGCTGACCCGCGTTAAAGGGAGTCGGTGTAAATGTCGGACGCACGCCGATGATATTCGGTTCTTCAATCTCGACGATGGCAGTTGCCGTCGCATTGGCTTCCAATACCTCATAGGGTGTTACCAACCGATAGATGACGATATGACCGGAAAAGTTGAGTGTCGCCAATAGCGTGCCATCGGGACTCAACAGCGGTAGTTCCGGCGTAAAACCTTCCAGACGGCGGAATTCATCAATGATGATTTCCAGCGAACGGCGCGGCGGCCCTTCGACAGAGGGGAAGAACGAACTAAAGTTACGCTGTCCCGTCGCCATATCCACCGTCATAATTTGCTGCGTGGTTGGGGCAGTGTTCACCCGCGCGGGTGATGATGAACCCGTCAGCGATTCGCAGATGAGCACAGCCATCTCTGTGGCTTCAGTGTCGGTCAATCCGGCGATGATTTCGCGCCAGTTGCGGGCATATTGCTGCGCCTCATCCGAGAAACGATTGGTCAAACAGGCCGGTACACCCGCGATAATCGACGGTGTGGCGGTTACCGGCAGCAGCGTCGGGGTTTGACTGGGGAACAGTACCGCGTCGATTCCGGTTTCGTCTGTCGGGAGCGCATCACACAATGCTAGAGATAGACGATTGAGCGATGTGGCGTTCATCCGGGCATTCAGACGTTCCCACAGGTCGAGCCAGCGCGTCCATGTATCCGGGAAGGCATCAACCAGACATTGCGGCAATCCCGACGCATGGTAATCGACACCATAGACCCGGGCGGGTTGTCCGCCGCGCGATAGACTGAAGACATAAGCAGTCTGGTCATCGAGCCAGCCATATTCGCGATTCTCTGGCGATGGCATGTCTTCGCCCGCGATAAACCACTGCAAACCGTCGTACAGGTTATAAAGCGCAATTTCGTTGCCGGGATAGTGCTGGCTGAATGAATCGGCGGCATAGACAACGAGGAAATTCTCCCAATTCGGACTGGGATAAATACCCGCAATGGATGTATTGAGACGATTCTCGAAGAACACCGTGTGGCGTTCGCCCGTACCAATATCGACAATTTCCATGCCGGGTCCATCTATCTGCGACAGGAAGCGGTCACCATCGGGTGTAAAATCGACCAGTGTGCCGCGTAAATTCACCGTTGCCCGCCGAATGACCTGTCCGGTCTCGATGTCCCATTCCCACCAGCGCGAGCCATCAATCGTAATCAGTGAACGACTGTCTTCACTGAAGGAATATTGCCCTAACGACGGTGCATAATGCACGTTTTCATATAAGATTTCGCCCGTCTCGACATCAATGCGCTGGAAATCGCTGAGAATGATGCGTCCATCACTGTTGAAATCGAGCAAATAACGCCCATCCGGGTCACTCCATATCGGGTAATAGGTGTGTTCACGATT
>CAZTLI010000139.1:0-3767 GCA_964614375.1 uncultured Anaerolineaceae bacterium | reverse complement strand
TGCTCAAGGATGTCCATATTGCTGTAATTGAGGTCGCGTCCCGGTTGCAGGTCAACGATCTCACCCGTAAGTGTGTTAATTTGTATCAGCGTATTGCGTCCCTGTGGGCGCACATACATCATGTCGCCGCGTTCGCTGTACCACACACTGATGGGGTCGCGTTCAGCACGAGTCGAGTCGATTTCACCAAGTATTGGAAAATCGGTGTTGCCCACGTCGATGACTTGCAAGCGCTGTGGTAAAGCGGCGATGACAATGCGATTGGGGCCAAGGACAAATCCATTACGGAAGTCGAGGAAGTTGGTCGCTTCTACACTGCGCGGCAAGGTCGAACTGCCTTCACGACGCGCATACGCCACATCCCATAACCAGGGCAAGTTGGTCGTATCGTTTTCACTGCGGCGTATAGCCGATGGCGCACGCACTGTCGTATTGACCAGCAGCAGACCATCATCATACGAGAACATCAGCGGGGCGCTGATACTCAATGCCCCGTCCGGTGAGAAGGAAGCGACCTGTTCGCCGCTTTGTGTATCCCACAAATCCACCCGGATGTCGATTGCGACGGCGAGATACCGCCCATCGTGACTGAATTCGTAGGCGCTGTAAGGGCCGCTGGTATAGAGCGTGTGCCGCGTCTCGAAGTTTGCCGCATTGACAAGCACGAGTTGTCCCTGTGGTGTGGTTAGCACAATCTGGTCAAAATTCGCGTCATACAGAATACCGCGCGGACGCACTTGCCCGATTTGCTGGACAACGGCAAATTCGCCGCCAAGAACACCTTGTCCCAGCACAACACCCGCAAGTCCTAACGAAATAAGGAGCAAAATGAACAAATAGGTTCGTTTCATTGGCGCTTCCCCTGTGTACAACCGGAGTAATTTGTTCTCATTATATGGCTATGTCGATTATCACTTGAGACGAGTGCTTGACGCAAACACTACGCCTACCCTACGCTGTTAGGGGTCATGTTATATTTTCAGCAAGTTTGATAAGCCAAATCACCGTTTACAGGGAGCATCCATGAAAATATTTCGTAATACGCTCTGGAGCATTTTTACACTTGTTTTACTCGGAATTGTGATTGTGACGCGGGCGCAGGACTCGTGTCCGGCGAACGTCCTGTTGCCCCTATCGCGTGCGGGGGCGGTCTGCCTGAATAATGGGGCCAGCAACGCCTGCTATGGCAATGGTGCGGCAGAAATGACCTTTCAACCGGGCACGCCAACCGATGCGCGCTTCACACAACCCGGTGACCGTGTGCATGTGCGCTATGTGCACGCCTTGAGCATAGGCGCACCAGACGCGGAGTTCAGTGTGGTGACGCTGCAAACGCCTGCCAACCTGGTTGAAACACAGCAAGGTCGCGGCCTGACTATCCTGATGTTTGGTGATGTGGATATAGTCAACACTGTCACACCCGTGCCCACCGTTCTTGTATCCGCATCTGGCACGGTCAATATCCGCACGCACCCCCTGCCCGATGCCGATATTATTGAACGCATTCCACTGCGCGGCAACCTGGTGGCACATGGTCGCACACAGAATAGCCAATGGCTGCGGGTGACTGTGCCCGAAACGATGATCCTCGGCTGGGTGTCTGTAGACGTGCTCGCCGACGACGTAGACTTCAACATATTGAACATCGTGGACGAGACGACACCCTATCGCCAGCCGTTCGAGACCTTCACCGTGCGGACGGGCGTTGATGATGCGTGGTGTGATGGCATGACCGAAAGCGGAATCTTGCTGCAAACACCGAATGCGTCCAGTATTGTTGAAGTCGATGTGAATGGCGTTTTCCTGCGGTTTTCGACCACTGCCCATATTCAAGCACAGCCGGGTGGCTTGATGACGATTACTGTGCTGGAAGGCAGCGGTGAAATTGAGGTGGCGGGGACGCGCTATTTTATTCCAACAGGCGCACGCATACAGCTTCCATTAGATGAAGCGGGCATCGTCTCTGGTGCGCCCAATCCGACAGAACCTTATGTTGCCGCCGAAATTGCCGCGCTTCCTCTGAATAATCTCGCCGTGCGTTTTGTGATTGCGCCACCGTTAACCAATGAGCAAATCGCCTCCTTGACCGAAGCGTGGGCAGCACCAACACCAACGCCACTGCCAGCCGATGCGGGCACGCCGACACCGCGCTGTATCTACACTGTTCGACGTACAACCAATACATGGGGTGGTCCCGGCACATTCTATGAAATTGTCAACGAATTGACGATTGGCACGCGCGTTTATCCTGTGCTGCAAATTGTTGACGCCAATGCGGTTGTGTGGTTGCAGTTATATGATAGCAATTGGGTTCAGGCAGCGGCTGTCGAAGCGGAAGGCAATTGTTCGCCTATTCCCGAAACGGACATTATTCAGTATCCACGCACCAATTACCTGTCTCTGGAAACGTGTGAAACGACTAATGGCCCACTGCGCGCTGGACAGCGTGTGTATATCGAATTTGTGCCGCCCGGTTGGGACACGCTTGCCGAAGCGCGACAGGCCGTTAACGTCGATCCCGGTCATGTGCTGATAGACGATCAACCCTTGTATGTGCGGGCGTCAAATCCGATTCAAGTGGCGGAAGAACGCTACATTGTGCGCTTTGGTACGGTGTGGATAGCGACTGAGGGTTCGCATCGCATTGAGGGTGGACGCGCGTTTTATACGCTGATTTGTAATTTGACCGTGCCCGTGGGTTAAGGCCACCACATCGGCGTATAGGCTTCTTGCACATTTTCGAGCACCAGACGGACTTCACCAGTATCGGTATCAAGCATGAAGATGTCCTGTGTGAAACCTTGATGCCTTGAGGAAAAAATAAGATAACGTCCATCGGGCGACCATGTTGGGGTGCTGTCGCGCGTTGTATTATCGGTCAATTGGCGCATATTTTGGCCGTCGGAATCAATCACATACAGGTTTTGATTGTTGTCCCGATACGACTCAAATGCGATGCGCGACCCATCCGGCGACCATGCCAGACTGACGGCAACCGCTTGCTGCGAAATTTGCCGCACCTGCGTGCCATCGGTATTCATCAGGAAGATGTTGCCGTTACCCGCACGGTGGGAGATAAAGGCGATGGTTGTACCATCGGGTGACCAGACGGGACTGCCATCCCACTCGCCATCATTCGTGAGGCGGTCTAATCCACTCCCGTCTCGATTGATGCTGTATATATCGGTGCTGTTGTTACTCGACAGCGAAAATACGATTGAACGGCTGTCTGGCGACCACGACGGCGACTGCACAATGCCTTGATTAAACGTCATTTGTCGTAACCCACGTCCATTCACTTCCATCACATAGAGGTCATCCCGCCCGCTGCGATTCGAGACAAATGCAATGTATTCGCCATCGGGAGATAGACGCGCTGCGCGGTCATCAGCGCCCGCTGCGTTGATATTGTGAACCAGATTGCGGTCAAAATCGCGGGCATAAATATCGAAATTACTGCCGTTCCAATCATAAACCACATATAGCATTTGCCGACTTTGCGCCGGGAAAATCCGCCCAACGATGAGGATAATCAGCACCAGAATCGCCAGCAAACCCATGAGTCGAAACGCCAATCCAACCACAAAAAAACCCACATTCCGCTGCTGAAATTGGCGGATGTTGCGCGTTTCTAACGGCTCAATAACGGGATTTTGCGGCACAGATAGCATAAGTTTAAGAAATGTAATTCACTGCTCGGACAATAGCTTCGGCTTGATAGGCGAAATGGCGCGCCTAACAACTATGAATTCATAACAAATAGGCGT
>CAZTLI010000138.1:0-11792 GCA_964614375.1 uncultured Anaerolineaceae bacterium | reverse complement strand
TCTTTGCCCGATGCTGTAGCGGTGTCGATATGCGCGGCTGATACGCCCGCCTCTTGCAGTACCTGTCTGGCTTGCTCAAAAAAGTGTTGTGTCTGCTTGAATTGGGTCTCTTCTGCTTTCCATACAGTTTCTATTTGCTGCTGTGTGTTCGCGTCGGCATTCCCACCATGTTCCCAGTAGATTGCAGGGCAGCAGTGCAGGAGTGTGAAATACTTGCGATCTAATTGTTTCAAGCGGGAGCACACGCGGCGCAGCATGTCGATACAGGTCGGGCAATTGTCCATCACGACGAGGATGTCATCGCCCATATTAGGTGTTACCAGTACCCGTTTCATCGCGCACTCCTTTAACGTCTGCGACGATTGTTATCCTGAGCTTAACATCAAGTGGCAGCGGCCTATAGTGACCAACAGCATATTGAGCACAGTATTTTGTCGCAGGTGCGTGCGGTGATTATCGGATAGCGCACACGGAATGGGATATTCGATAGTCCTTCTAACTATCAATACCTTGATTGCTAGTTGACAAGAGCATTCACATCAAAGCAATCTGGTTTGTCATAAATAGAGGCGCTAGCATTTCAGCAATCAGCATTTTAGCTTAAAAATAGTCACTTGCTGCAATAATCATGCTTTTGCTGACAGGCTGCTGACTGGCAATCAGAGCATCCACCATGAATCAACCCTGATTCCACACAACCCACAGGGCACGCACAGGGGCATTGCTGTTGTTCAGCAGGCGGTGGGGAGTCATCGAGTCGAAGACGATGCTGTCGCCCGTGTGCAGGGTCAATTCTTTAAAGCCAAGCTGTAAAACCAGTTCGCCTTCCAGAATCAAACCAAACTCGCGCCCCTCATGATGCGATAGATACTCCCCAGACGATGCGCCACAGGCATAGGTAATCTCTAAAAATTCGATATTGCTCTCAGCAGCCGCAGTAAGCCGCGACCATGTGACCCCGCCCTTGAGCTGAATCGTGGGGCGGGCCAGCGCGTGCAGTATCTGCGCTACATCCATCGCAGGGCCAGTCGCTTCGGGCATAATAGCGTCCACTGACTGATTCATCAGCGCCTCGCGCAGTTCGCTAGCGGTCATAGCGCCCGATGGCGTAGTATAGGTGTCATCGCCCGCTTCAATGGCCTGTGGTTGTTTGTGGTCGGATTCGGGTGATGTTGCATTGTCGTGATCCGGGAAGAAATAATCCACTGGCAAGTTGAGCGCAGCGGCAATATTGTAAATTGAACGCACCGATGGATAGGCTTTACCGGTCTCAATTTGACTGAGCATACTGGCGCTGATGTTCGCCTGTTCCGCCAATTCACGCAGGCTGATTCGGCGCTGCCGCCGGACACTCCGCAGTTTTTCCCCGATGACGCGCGCATACTCAAAATCTGTTTCAGACATCTATTTGACCTGGCCTATGTTCAGTGTATTGTTAAGCCACATTATACAAGAAAGTCCCGACATGAACCTGAAAGCGTTCAATATTGATTGACACGCGCGGTCAGGTACGTTACACTGTTCAATCATATTAAACATTTGTGTGTCCTGATTAACTGAAGCGGGTGGATAGAATGACGATTCCTCACCCTTTCTATCCGGCTCAAGGATAACAAACTCCCTGCGGTTTTGGAAGCAAGGAATGGAAATAGTCTTATTTAGGAACAGGTGATATGGCTAAATTGGGATTTATTGGTTTAGGGATTATGGGCAGTCGAATTGTCAAGCGGCTGTTGGCTGCCGGGTATGAGGCAGCAGGTCATAATCGCACGCGCGCCAAAGCCGAAGCCCTGATTAGCGCCGGAATGCAATGGTGCGATACCCCGCGCGATGTCGCCCAAACTGCCGACATCATCATCAGCATGATTTCCGACACGAAAGCGCTCGCCGCCATTACGGAAGGCACAGACGGCATTTTGGCGGGTTTATCTCCCGGAAAAATTTATGTCGATATGAGCACCGTCAGCCCCCGTTTTATGCGAGATTTGGCTGTACGAGTCGCCGAGACGGGCGCGGATATGCTGGAAGCCCCGGTATCGGGCAGTGTCAGCGCGGTAGAAGCGGGCACACTCATCGTCTATGCGGGTGGCAAGGCCGAAATCGTAGACCGCGTGCGACCTGTCTTCGCCCACATCAGCCAGAAGGTCATCCACGTCGGCGGGCACGGACAGGCCATCGCCACCAAAATCGCCATCAACCTGAATTTACCGGTTCAACTCATTGCGCTGTTTGAAGGCGTATTACTCGCCGAACGCAGCGGCCTCACACGCGAACAGGCGATGGATGCCCTATTGAACAGTGTTGTGACATCGCCCGCGATGAAGTACCGCGCGTCCTTCGTGCTCAATATGCCGGATGAAGTCTGGTTCAATGTCGATATGATGCGTAAAGATATTGAATTGGCGCTTGATTTGGGCAAAGAATTGGGCGTCCCGCTGCGGAGTGTGGAACTTGCCCGTGATGTGCTAGCCGAAGCACAGGCGATGGGTTATGGCGAACAGGATTTTGCGATTTTGTTCAATGTCCTCGCGCAAGCGGTGAACCCGTAACCCATTCGCACACGGACGCACTTCAGACCGGATGCGCCGCTGCCATTCATCTCACCAGCTTCGATTAGTCGATAGAGGAGTCAGGCTAAACAGTGTCCACATCAAAGCATAAAAACCTGCAAGTCTCTTCGATAGACCGCGAAGATTGGCTCAATATGTATGAGCAGATGTTCAAAATTCGCACTTTTGAGGAACACGTCAACGAACTCTATATGACCGCCAAAATGCCCGGTCTGGCGCATCTGTATATTGGCGAAGAGGCGGTTGCGGTGGGTGTGTGCGAGGCGCTCAACAAAGACGACTACATCACCAGCACCCATCGCGGGCACGGGCACTGTCTCGCGAAAGGCGCGACAGTCGATAAGATGTTTTGCGAACTACTGGGCAAAGAGCCGGGTTACTGTCGCGGCAAGGGCGGGTCGATGCACATCGCTGATCAGGACACGGGCAATCTGGGCGCGAATGCCATCGTCGGCGGCAGTGCGGCGATTGCGACGGGCGCGGCATTTTCCTGCAAACGGCTTGGCAATGGTCGGGTGGTCGTGTGTTTCTTCGGTGAAGGCGCGCTCGGACAGGGCGTGCTCTATGAATCGATGAACATGGCGCAGCTATGGAAATTGCCCGTCATCTACGTCTGCGAAAATAACCTCTACAACGAATATACCCACCATTCCGAATCGACGGCGGGCAGCATGTCAGCCCGTCCGCAAGCCTTTGGCATCCACACCGTCGAAGTCGATGGACAGAATGTGCGCGAAGTCCACGAAACCGCGCGTCAACTGGTCGAACGGGCACGTAATGGCGAAGGGCCGGCTTTCATGCTCTGCCACACCTATCGTTATCTAGGTCATCATGTGGGCGACATCAACCGCGCCTATTATCGTTCGCCCGATGAAGAAGCCGAATGGAAAGCCAATCGTGACCCGCTAAAAACGCTGCAATCATGGCTCATCGACAATCAACTGGCGGACAGCGGCGTCTTTGAGCAAATCGAGCGCGACGTGACCGCCGAAGTCGAAGCGGCGGTTGAATATGCCCTGAATGCGCCCTATCCGTCGGCGGACGAGGTGACAAAGCATGTCTACGTCTGAGGCCAATGGACGCGAATTGACCTTTGGCGAAGCGATTAAAGAAGCCCTCGCCGAAGAACTGCGCCGTGATGCGCGTGTGTTCATCATGGGGGAAGATGTCGCCGAAGCCGGGACGACCTTCAAAGTATTAGATGGTCTGGTGAATGAATTTGGCCCCGACAGGGTGATTGACACGCCGATTTCTGAACCGGGTTTTACCGGGCTGGGTGTGGGCGCGGCGATGACGGGCATGATCCCGGTGATAGACATTATGTTTGGCGATTTCATCGGCCTCATTCTCGATCAGGTCGTCAATCAGGCCGCCAAAATCCATTATATGTCTGGCGGCAAGCTCAAAGTGCCGATGGTCTTACGCACAACGATGGGCGCGGGCAGACGGTCAGCCGCACAGCATTCGCAATCGCTCCATGCGTGGTTGAGTCACATTCCCGGTCTCAAGGTCGTTGTCCCATCGACGCCTTATGACGCCAAAGGATTGATGAAAAGCGCCATCCGCGACGAAAATCCAGTCGCGATATTTGAAGACAAGATGATGTATCGCACGGTCAAAGGCCCCGTCCCGGATACCGATTACACGATTCCATTGGGTGTGGCGGACATCAAACGGGCAGGTGACGATATTTCGCTGGTCGCGACCAGCAGCATGGTGCATGTGGCATTAGAAGCGGCGGACATGCTGCAAGCAGTCGGCATCAGCGCCGAAGTCGTAGACCCGCGCACCCTCGTGCCACTGGATAAAACCACCCTGATTGAATCAGCAAAGAAAACCAGTCGTGCAATCGTCATCGACGAAGGGTATGAGCAGTATGGCGTGACGGCTGAATTGGCATCGGTGATTGCCGATGGCGCATTTTATTATCTGGATGCGCCTGTCAAACGCATTGGCGCGATGAACGTGCCGATTCCGTTCTCGCCCGCTTTAGAAGACCTGACCATCCCCAATGCGACGATGGTCTTTGCGGTAGCGCAGTCGTTATGTGGAAAAAGTTGATGTAACGAATGGGAGTCAGCGATGAAAGTTCAAAGTTATGGCACGATGGCTGTTGATTGGGAACAGCGGGTCGATTACGAACGCCTGCGAACAGAACGTCTGGCGCGGGTCAAGAAGTTTCTCAAAGAGTCGGAAATGGGGTCGTTGTTATGCTTTGACATGAACAACATCCGCTATATTACCAACACCACGATTGGCACATGGGCGATTGATAAATTAGGCCGCTATTGCTTGCTGCCACAGGACGATGACCCCATCAACTGGGATTTTGGGTCGGCAGCGAAGCATCACACGCTGTATGCGCCCTGGTTGGGGGAGGGGCGGTCACGGGCGGGTATTTCCACCCTGCGCGGCGCAATGCCCCCCGGCGCAATGCGCGCCGAAGATGTCGCCCGCAAAATCCGCATCGAACTTGAAGAACGCGGGCTGCATAAAGAACCCGTCGGCGTCGATGTAGTTGAACCGCCCGTGCTGTTCGCGCTGCAAAAAGAGGGGCTGGAAATTGTAGACGGTCAGCAGTTGATGCAAGATGTGCGCGTCATCAAAACCGAAGACGAAATCACCCTGCTGAACATGGCCTGCATGATGGTCGATGCCGCCTATGAGGAACTCTATCGCTTCATGAAACCGGGCGTGCGCGAAAATGAATGTGTCGGGCTGGTCAACAAGGTGCTGTATGAACTTGGTTCAGAGCATGTCGAAGGCGTGAACGCCATTTCTGGTGAACGATGCAGCCCGCATCCACACATTTTCAGTGACCGTGTGCTGCGTCCCGGTGACCCGGCCTTCTACGACATCCTGCACAGTTTCATGGGGTATCGCACCTGCTACTATCGCACGTTCGCGGTGGGCAGCGCGTCACGGGCACAGGTCGATGCTTATAAACGCTGCCGTTACTATCTCGATGCCGCGATCAACGCCATCAAACCCGGCGTGACCACTGCCGATGTCGTCAAGCTGTGGCCTAAAGCCCAGGAATTTGGCTTCCCCAATGAGGAATCATGCTTCGCGCTGCAATATGGACACGGCGTCGGACTGGCTATCTGGGAAAAACCCGTCTTCAGCCGTCTTGTCTCGTTCGATAGTCCACAGGTGATCGAAGAAGGCATGGTCTTCGCGCTCGAAACCTACTGGCCTGCATCCGATGGCTGGTCAGCGGCGCGTATCGAGGAGCAGTTGGTCGTGACGGCGGATGGCTGCGAGGTGATGACGCGCTTTCCGGCAGAAGAATTGATGGTCGCGGGCGTGAAATACTATACCGCGACAGGCCCATTACCCGGTACGCGCGAGACCGAATCGCACAAAAATCTCGATTATACAGGCGTCGATTATGGTGGCGCGGGTCTGCCGGAGGAGTCGGTTAAGGTTCCGACAGGTGATTAATGCCTGTCTCGCTCAGGACAAATTTATAAGTTGAGGAGGAACATAGATAGCGCGCAAATAGATTGAACGATACACCCATAAACTTATCGTTCGCTTGATAAATATTTTTTAGGAAGTGCATCATGAATGGCGGTGGTTTTCGATCTGCGGTATCAAATAATAAGCTGGTTGCCGCGCTGGTCGCTGCATTTGTGTCCACTCACATGGCGACGGTTACGGGCTACTGGTATCAAATGATTGGTTTTAGAGGCGGCGAGGGTTTTGTGAACCTCGATTGGCCTGCGTTCAATGGTCTCCTCATTATGCCAAACGCAACACCTTCGGAACAGTTCGTTGCGGGTGCAATCTATCACACGTTGACAGGTATTTGCTTTGGACTGATTTATGTTTTCCTCATTCATCCGCGGTTGCCCATGCCGAACACCATGCGGGGCAACATGATTAAGGCGTTCATTTGGAGCGGGATTCTAGCACTCCTCAGTGCGTTATGGTGGGTGCCCGCGAATTTTCCCGCATTTAATCCCGGTTTTCTCAGCTTGAATCTGGGCGTGAAGACCACCATCGGCATTTTCCTGTGGCACGCAGTTTATGCGGTTCATCTCGGCGCGTTTTACAATCCGCTGCCAGATGAAGAAAAAGCGTAATGTGATAAATCCCTGATCGCTCAGACAGAATTGATCGGGAGCGTTAATTGGTCGGCAGGGGGATGGCTGTCATCCCTCTGTCTTTTGATAATGTAGAGGAAATGACGTGGCAAAAGAGGTCGTAATGCCCGCGTTGGGCATGGCACAAGAAACCGGTGTCCTGCTGCAATGGCTGAAAGCGCCCGGTGAACAGGTCAGCAAAGGCGAACCGCTGATGGAAGTCGAGACCGACAAGACCACAGCAGAAGTCGAAGCGCCTGCCAGCGGTATATTAGCCAATGTCAGCGCCCAACCCGGTGATGTGATTCCGGTGGGGCAGGTTATTGCACTGATTCTCGCGCCCGGTGAATCCCCGCCCGCCACAACTGCCGTTACGACTCAACCTGTCACCACCGCCGCGCCAGCCAATGCCACCACCATTATCGCCACACCCATCGCCCGACGAGTCGCCGCCGAACACAATATTGACCTCACACACGTCAAACCGGGTGGGGGTCGCGTCCAGAAAGAGGATGTCCTGGCCTATATCGCCACACGGGGACAATCAGCATCGCATAATCGCGTGCTGGCGTCACCCAAAGCTCGACGTTTAGCACAAGAGCACGGCCTCGAACTCGGAAGCATCAACGGCACAGGGCCAGACGGCGCAGTCATCACGGCGGATGTGCTGGCGGTAGCATCTGCGCCACAACACGCCACAGCCACTGTCCAAACACCTGTTTCCGGCGATGAATTGTCCGTCAGTCGGATATGGCAGGTGATGGCGGAACGCATCTCGCAAGCATGGACGACCATCCCGCATTTTTATCTGCTGCGCGAAGTCAACGCGGCCCGCCTCATTGCATGGCTCGAAGACGCACGCGGGCGCTCTCCCGAAAAAATCACCTACACCGATTTACTGGTGAAAGTCGTCGCGGCGAGTCTGCGCCAGCACCCCCGTTTGAATGCCTCCTGGCTGAACAATACGATAAAAGCCAATCCTGATGTGAATATCGGCCTCGCCGTTGCGATAGACGATGGGCTGGTCGTCCCGGTTATACATCAGGCAGACTCATTGGGTTTGACGCAAATCGCCGCACGCCGCATCGAACTGGTCAACAAGGCGCAGTCGGGCAAACTCGCGCTCGACGACCTCAGCCGGGGCACATTCACCATTAGCAATCTGGGTATGTATGGCGTCGATGCCTTTAACGCCATTGTTAACCCACCCCAGGCCGCGATTTTAGCAGTCAGTCGCATCGCTGACCGGGTGGTTGCAGTAGATGGTCAGCCCGCCGTTGTGCCGATGCTAACCTTAAGCCTGTCATGTGACCATCGTGTGGTCGATGGGGCGCGCGGCGCACAATTTTTACAGACACTTGCCCAACTGCTGGAAGACCCCTTGCGCCTGTTAGATTGAATGGAGGCGGATTATGCACCACGTATCAAAAATTGACCCGGCGAAAGCCATCACGCCCACAGGTTATCAAGCGCACAGCACCGGCTTTCGCCGCGCGACCTATGTCGATAACGCGATGGGGTCGGTACACATGGGGACGGGTATCTGCTACCTTGACCCATCGGGAATAATCGAACCGCATGTGCATTCATTTGAGGAAACTTTCATTATTTTAGAAGGCAGCGTCATCGTGCAGATTGGCGATACCGCCTATACGCTGGAAGCGGGGCATTATGGCTTAATCGGCACGGGCGTCAAACATGCGTGGCGTTGTGCGGGCAATCAAACTGCTCGCTGGCTGGAAATGCAATCGCCACAGCCGCGTCCCGTTGAGTATGGTCGCGATACCTTTTTTGTAGGCGGCGATGGGCCTACACAGGGCACGTCACCCGATTCAGCCGCCGTCATCGGCTTTTTTGATGAGTCCGAACTGCCCGCACCCGGCGCGCCCGCGCAAATGGAAGGCCTGAAGACCCCACCCGGCGTCACGATTAAGATGTTCGCAGATCGTTCATTCGGCGCGGTGCATCAATCGCTGTTCCTCATCCAATACATGCCCGGCGCGAAAATCGCCCCCCACGACCACACCTTTGAAGAATCCTATTACATCGTCAGCGGGCAGGTGCGAGCAGTGGCAGACGGCAAAACCTATGACTTGGGCGCGGGCGATGTCATCTGGACGAGTGTCGGCTGCATCCACAGTTTTGACAATATCGGCAGTGAACCCGTGCGCTGGCTGGAAACGCAAGCCCCGTTACCCCCGGCGCAGGAAGTGTTCCGGTTCGAGCATGATTGGGCACAATACGCCGCAGACCAGTTATAGTGCATAGCAGCCTATCGTATCGGAGGAGGTGTAATCGTATCGTTTTTTAAGTAAAGAGGAGAAATAGCGCATGACGGGAAAAATATTATTAAAGGGTGGTTGTGTCCTCAGTCTGGACAAAAAAGTGGGCAATTTTAGAACAGGGGATGTACTTATTGATGGCACAAAAATCGCAGCCGTGGGTGCCAATCTCAGCGCCGAGGGCGCAGAAATCATCGACGCCTCTAATATGATTGTGATGCCCGGATTTGTTGATAGCCATCGTCACATTTGGGAAGGTATCCTGCGAAATATCGGCACGGATGTCCCGCTGGAAGGCGATGTCAGTTATCTGGCATTCATCCTCAACACACTCGCTCCCGTCTATCGCCCCGAAGATGTCTATGCAGGCAACACCGTCAGCCTATGGGGTGCGATTGACGCGGGCATTACCACTGTGCTGGATTGGTCACACATTCAGGCCACGCCCGACCACACCGAAGAGGGCATTCGCGCGCTGAAGGATTCAGGCGTTCGCGCCGTCTTTGCCTATGGCAACCTTGGTGGAAATATCCCGAAGCCGATCAAGATGACTGGTTCAGAGCCGCCGCTAAAAAGCATTTTTCGTCCAAAGACCAATTGCTGACGCTCGGTTATGCCCCACCGGGACCGGAATTCACGCCGTTTGATATGGCGAAAGGCCATTGGGAACTGGCGCGTGAAGTCGATGCGCGGATTACCGTCCATGTCGGCGTCGGTACAGCGGGCAAGCATGGCAAACTGCAAGAGATGGGTGAGGCCGGTTTGCTGAAGGACGACACCACCTATATCCACTGTACCTCACTCAACGATACCGAAATTCAGATGATTGTCGATACCGGCGGCACAGTCTCCCTAGCTGCACCCGTCGAGATGATGATGGGGCACGGCATGGTGCCGACGCAGAAATTCCTCGACCGAGGATTGCGTCCAAGCCTGAGCGTTGATGTCGAGACAAATGTGCCCAACGATATGTTCACACAAATGCGGACAGTGCTGTCGTTGCAGCGGGCGCTGTTATTTAACCGTGTGCTCGATGGTGAAGCGAATGTCCCCGACTTCCTGACCGCGCGCGATGCGCTGGAATTCGCCACGATTGAAGGCGCGCGAGCCAATGGTCTGGATCACAAGGTCGGCACGCTGACTCCCGGCAAAGAGGCCGATATCATCATGTTACGGACAGATCGCATCAATGTCATGCCTGTTAATGATCCTGTTGGCGCGGTTGTGTGGGGCATGGATACCAGCAATGTCGATTCAGTATTCGTCGCGGGTAAAGCCATGAAGCGCAACGGGCAGCTGGTCGGCGTAGACCTCAATCGCGTGCGGAAAATGGTCACCGATTCCAGAGATTATGTTGTTTCAAAATCGGGCTTCAAACTGCCGGAAATTTAACGCAGCACAGGTGCTAGAGGTTCAGGGCAACCGTGTGTGAATGTTGCGCGATTGCCCTGATTGCTGTGCTGACCCTATCGTTCGTCTATTTGTCGTTACGTAGTGTGTCGATATGTTCCGCCATCTTGTCGAAGGCCTGTTCCCAACCTTCGCTTGCGCCTTGCTCATCGACAGGCAGACCTGCGTGTGTCATAACCATTCTGGTGCGCCCGTCGAGGTCTTCTAATTGGACGGTGATGGTGGTGGGTGCGGGCAGCCCCTTATCCGTCACAATGTTGCCCTGTTCATCCGCCATGCTTTCGGTATAGATGAGGCGTTCATTCGGCACAATTTCGACATATTCACCAGTCAGCCATATTTTCATACTGCCATCGGGCGATTCCATACAAATCAGGCGTTTACCGCCAACCCGCACGTCCAGCTCAGCAGTGGGTATGGTGAATCCCTGTGGCCCATACCACTGTTTGAAATGCGCCGGTTGTGTCCACAACTGCCAGATGAGGTCGATGGGGGCATCGAAAATCCGTTCAATTACAATCGCGTTTTTTGTGATGGTGTTGTCACTCATTATCGTGCTCCTTGTCTTTGAGTTGATTGATATAGTCATCCATGCGGTCAAAGCGTGCCTCCCAGATATGGCGATACTGCTCTGTCCAATTGGCGACGGCTTCTATTGGCGTTACGTCGATGGTGCAGGGTCGATATTGGGCTTTCTGCCCCTGTACGATTAACCCCGCCTCTTCCAATACTTTGATGTGCTTGGAAATGCCCGACAAACTCATATTGAACGGTTCTGCAAGTTCGTTGACAGTGGCTTCACCCTGCGCTAATCGTGCCAGAATCGCCCGTCGGGTTGAGTTTGCGAGTGCAGCAAAGGTCTGGCTTAGTCTGTCGTCATCGCGCTCCATAATCATGATTTTGCCTTATTTGACTATCTGGTTAATTAACCTATATGGAAAATACGGCAATTTGTTCTATTTGTCAAGTGGTTTTTCAAACAAAACGGACTTGCGTAGAACATGTGTTTGTGAAATCCGATATTTTTGTGTAAGATAAAGGGAATCATGGAAACAAGGAGTCATCATGACAAATCATCGAATTTATAAAATGAGTTTCGCAAGAGTCTATCCTGAGTATATCGCTAAGGCTGAGAGAAAAGGGCGCACAAAAACGGAAGTCGATGAAATTATTCGTTGGTTAACCGGATATGATCAGGAAGCGTTGGAAGGTCAACTGGAAAAACAGACGAACATTGAGACCTTCTTTGCCGAAGCACCACAACTCAATCCGTCCCGCGCTTTCATTAAAGGCGTGATTTGTGGTATCCGGGTGGAAAACATCGAAGAACCAACGATGCGGGAAATTCGTTATCTGGATAAATTAATTGATGAGTTAGCAAAGGGCAGGGCGATGGAGAAGATTTTGCGGACGGCATAGCATCATAGGGGCGATTCGCGAAC
>CAZTLI010000137.1:0-11815 GCA_964614375.1 uncultured Anaerolineaceae bacterium | reverse complement strand
GCGTCTTCAACCGCACGATTGCCATGTGTCACCGCCGCTTCGAGCCGACCCGCCTCGCTGTAAACGCCGGTCAGGATCAGGCGCAGCGCCGTCGTGCGCGCAATATCTGCCAGATGCTCGCTGGCCTGTAACCCCTGCTCCAGCCAGTCGATTCTGTCGGGTAGATTCTGTCGGATGCCCAGGATTTGCGCCCCGGCATCCGGGAATGTCCCACACAGTGCCGCCGCCAACGCATCATCACGATGCGCCACAGACCACGACTGACCCTGTTGAATCTGTGCCCACAACGCCTCAAATTCGCGGATCGCCCGGGTCGTATGTTCACCCCCCTGAAGATAGCGTCGGTTCAGGGCTTCGAGTTGATGCAGATAGAATTGCGCGTGGCGATATTGGGCTTGCCGCAGGTGTTCGAGTTTGAGCGCCATGGCTTATCCTTCAAACAGCGAACGGGCGTGCATCACCAGCAGCGCGTGCATCTGGAAGTGACCTGTCTGCACGGGTTCGAGCAAACCTCTATCAACCAGAATCCGTATCGTCGGGCGGGGGTCATCCACCAGCCAGACGGCTTTCATCGCATCGAGTTCAAATGTCGCGGGTTTGGGGGCGAATGCGCCAAGATAGGCGAAGCGTTCGCGCGTGGTCTCATCCAGTCTATCGGTGCTGTACCGCAGCAGGACGGCGACAGTCGGCACGGTCTCCTGCGCGACATCTATCCGGTCAGCAGGCGCGGCGGCAGTGAGTAGTTTTGTCCCTTCGCGTAGTTCGGTCAATAAGTCAGCGACCCCCCATCCCAACCGGGCTTCGGCATGGAGCAAACGCCCTGCAACCTGCAATGCCAATGGCAGACCTTCTAAATCGCGCACCAATTCCAGCGATTCGGCGCTATTTTGTGCCACGACATCTGGCGCGAGGATTTCTAGCAGTTCCAGCGCGCGCATTTCGTTGAGTATCGGCAGGTGATAGACATTGGAGGGTGTGGTCGCCAGGGCGCGCGCGACATCGTTTTGACGGGTGGTGAAGAGTACGGCGCTGCCCTGTCCGGCGATACGAAAAGGCCGCGCATGTTCGATCTCCCACACATCATCCACAATCAGCAGCATCCGTCTATCGCGCAGCAGAGTCTGCATCCCGGTCACGGCGTCATCGAGGTTGCGTATACTGGCGACGGTGGGGTCGCCCAACGCTTCCCCCCACGTTTTGAGTTCAGATAGCACATTGGGCTGCTGTCCGAGCGATGTCCATAACACCCCGTCGGGAAATGCCGTCACTATAGCCGGGTCATGGGCGAGGGTGGCGGCGAGCGTCGTCTTGCCGATTCCGGGCCAGCCCTGTACTGCCGCGACAATGGGCGAGTCAGTGGCGCGCTTGCGGCCTTCCGTCATGCCGATGCGGGCTTTAATCGCTTCAAAATCGGCTTCGCGTCCGACCACCAATTCCGGCATGATGGGAATGTTGCCATAGATGGGCGCGGGTGTATCCAGCAGCGACACCGGTTTATTGGCTTTGATGGCCTCATACAGTTGCGTCGTCTCGCGCTGCGGTGGAATCCCGATCTCTCGTTCCATGACTTCGACACACATCTGATATTGACGCAGGGCGGCGGCGCGCTGGTCGGTCTGGGCATAAAGTTTCATCAGATAGCGGTGGGCGGCTTCGCTGGTAGAGTCGATTTCCAGCCAGCGTTGGACATACGCAATCGCATCGGCATAGCGGGCTTGTTTGCTGGCCTCTGCCAGACCCACATGCAGCTTCGCCAATTGTTGCAGCGCGTCGGTCATTTCGGTACGCAGCTTATCATCGTGGAAATACTGCCACTCATCAAAATCCGGGCTGTCGGGCAGGGTGAAGCCGGTCAAAAAGTGGTCTTTGTACAGCGCCACCCCCTGACTCAACAGGTCGATGCAATGTTCACCATCGCCATTTTGCAGCGTCTTGTCATGACAACTGCCGATCAATTTCCGAAATGTCAACACATCCACCCACAGATTATCAGGCTTCAAACTGATATTTTCGCCATCGACCACCAGCCAATCTTTGAGGGCGGTACGCCGCAGCGAGGCCAATGTCGTCCGCAAGGCAGACCGGGCGCTGGTCTGGTCGCTTTCGGGCCAGAAGACATTCGCCAACGTACTACGATTGTGTGGTTGGGTGCTCATCGCCAAATAAAAGACCAGCGCCGCCGCTTTTCGTCGTTTGATGTTGACGGGCTGACCGTCATGTTCAATGCGCGGCGCACCAAACAAATAGCATTGGAGTTCTGCCATGTTGTGAGACCTGTTTTGAATCCTTTTTTGCAACTTTTTATACCGTCGTTACGGGTATTGTCACGTTTCTGTCACGCACGCGCAACTACCCTAAGTGTTATAGGGCGGCGAGATACCAGATTACTTTACCTGTCGCTGTGTAAGTATATCGCATTGTAGCCAGCATTTGCTGCCGTGTATCTCGCCGACTCTAACGTGTTTCGTCTATAGAGTAAATGAGGAATCAATACATATGAAGAAACGAATGACTGCATTTCTTGTCCTTCTACTGCTGGCATTCAGTCTACCCGGACTGGCGCTGGCACAGGATTTTGAGTTTGAACTGACGCAGACCTATACGACAGCCGATGGCTCATTCAGCATTGGTTATCCAGCGGGTTGGCTGGCAGATGGGGTTGAAGGTGGCCTAATCACCATTCGCAGCAGCACCAATGTTGAGCTAGATGCGCTGGGCGAGGGCGAGACCTTCCCATCAGGTGAAATAGTCATCGGTATTGCCGTGCCCAGTGCGACGGCATCTATCGGCATAGACGCCAACGCCGACCCGGTGGAAGTTGTGCAAATACTTGGTGAGGGCTTTTTGGATGCGGATACATTGGCAGCGCCGCAAGCAGAGACCGTGAGCGCCGGGGGGTATAGTGTCACACTCAATAGTGATGAAGGCAGCCAATCACAGCGGTCGGTATTGGCGATTGCGTTCCCCGATGGCATTCTGGCAATTGCAGTCGAAACCGCGCCGGGTGAGTTGGCGAACTACACCAACCTGATGATTGCGATGCTGCAATCCATCCAATATACCCCCAGCGCCAGTGCAGGTGGTGAGATTGTACGCCAATGGGCAAGCAGTGCGAGTGGCACAAGCCAGTACGGTGAAGAGAGCTGGAGCTTTATGCAAGCAACTGGCGAACCCGATACCGATGCTTGCGGCGATTTCACGACGGCGTGGGCGTCCCGTTCTTCAACAGGCAATGACATGCTCGCGCTGGAATTCGATCTGGAAGTCATCCCGACACAAATCAACATCTACGAAACCTATAATCCGGGTTCGATTGTCCGTGTGGATGTCGGCAACAGCGATACAGGCGATGTCTTTGAACTGCCCAACAGCGCCGACCCGCCCGGCAATACCGACTGCCCCGGCGTGTTCACCGTGGATGTGACGGCGATTGATACGCCTGTAGACCGCGTGATTATCTATCTCGACCAGACCATCGGCGGTAGCTGGAACGAAATCGACGCTGTAGAGTTGGTCGGCGAAGTGCCCGGTGACGCGATGCCTGCGGGTGGCAGCCTGAGCTATGGCGATACGGTCACGGGTGAATTGAACCAGACACAGGATAGCTGGACATTCGACGGTGTGGCGGGCGATGTTGTCAGTATTGCGATGACCAGCGCCGACTTCGACACCTATCTGGAATTGAACGGCCCCGATGGTCAGCAGGTGATGGTCAATGATGATGGTGGCGAAGGTCTGAATTCGTTGATTGAGGAATTCACACTGCCCGCAACCGGCACATACACCATCGTCGCCCGCAGCTTTGGCAACGCGGGCACGGGCAGCTACAGCTTGTCGCTGGTCACGGGTGGCAGCAGCAGTGTCCCCGCGATTCCCACGGGTGGCAGCGGCAGCCTGAGCTATGGTGATACCGTCACCGGAACACTGAACCAGACACAGGATAGCTGGACATTCGAAGGGCGCGCAGGCGACAGCGTGACCATTGCGATGACCAGCGCCGACTTCGACACTTATCTGGAATTGTATGGGCCAGATGGTCAGGTCGTGACGACCAACGACGACGGCGGTCAGGGGCTGAACTCCCTCATCGACAATTTCGTCCTGCCTGCCGACGGCACATACACCATCGTCGCCCGTAGTTTCGCCAACGCGGGCACAGGCAGCTACAGCTTGTCGCTGGTCACGGGTGGCAGCAGCAGTGTCCCCGCGATTCCCACAGGCAGCAGCCGCACAGTATGAGGATACGGTGATGGCGATTATCGGTTCGGTGACAGTCGCTGAATAAAATGGGTTAAACCCGATATGATCGGTGTGTGGGGTCGGTTGACGAATCGACCCCTTTTTGATTCTGGTGAATTAGGCACCTGCGCGGGCAGACTGCGGATAAGGTTGTTCATTGAGACGCGGCGCGGGTTTGGGTTTGTCTTCGACCAGTCCGGCGGCGACAATCAGATCGGCGTGGGTGGTATCCAGACGACGGGGCATCGACCACCACAGCACGCGCACGAGCAGCTCTTGTGCGCCGAAATAGGTCACCAGCGCCACGACAGGTTTCAAAATGTGAATCACTGCCCAATCGACTCCCAGACCTTCGGCAATGGCGGGAAAGGCGATGACCGTCATGATCACCGTCGCCAGCAGCACGCACATGCCAAATAACAGCGACAGCATCCCGCCCAGATTCATCGAATGGGTTTGGATGAAGCTGCTGCCCCAGATGGCGGTCAATCCACCCAGCACCATGCCAAATCCCAATCCCAGCCAGATGAAAACCAGCCAGCACGCCAATAAAACCGCATTGCCGATGAAACTCTCCCAGAAATAGGGATCAACCGTGATGGCTTCGTGCGCCAATGCGACCAGCGCCACTCCACCTAACACGACCCAGACAAAGGTATTCACCCAACGCAGATAATAGAATGTCCGCAAATTGCTCAGGCGCGAATTGGGTTTCGGCAGGTAATGCAGATAACCACCAATGAGCGACCAACCGACCCAGAATCGCCCGCCGGGTGTCAGACACAGTAAATCATAGGTCTTGCGTTCATGTTCCCGTTTGATGAGGCGGTTGAGCAGGCCGTTTAAGCCAAATCCGCCGACGGTGCTGTTAATTGGAAACACCAGCGCGAATACCAGCATCATCAGGATGTAGGGAATCAGCGGGATGGCAATCAGCAGCAAGATGATTTTCAACCAGCGTGGGACGCTGAAGGGATTTTCCGGCTTACTGAGCACAGCAAACTGTGCCGGAGGTAAAATGTGGAGCGCGCGCCATAATTTCCATGTCAGCATAATCAAGCCCTGTTTTACAGACGATGAGTCTATTGTGAGGGCAGGTGAAATCACGCACAACCCCCCATCTGTAGGGGTATTGTGCAAAAAAATTGATTCTTGTTTAACAATTTTCAGGCTTTTGGCCTTTTGCCACTGGCTGCTGGCGCAAGACACTATGCCATACTATATTAACGTCAAGGTACGCGGTATCGCTCGATTGAATAGCTGGGCAGGTTCAGGACGCTCACAGTATTCAAAGCCAGCGGCGAGCCGCTAACGGCCTGTTTTGCCAGATTTTCCTAAAAGACACGGCGCGCGCTATACTAATGGCGATATTTTAATCACACTGAGAGCCAGACTATGACCGCCTTTGACATTCGCCCGCTATCGCCCGATGACCGTTCATGGGTTGCCGAGTTCTTAGACGAGCATTGGGGGTCTACGCAGGTCGTATCACGCGGACAGGGCTATTATGCCCATTTGCTGCCCGGTTTTGTGGCGGAAGATGGGGACGAACGCATTGGCATGGTGACCTATCGGGTGGATGGGGATGATTGCGAACTCATGACGCTGAACAGCCTGCGCGAGGGGCAAGGCGTTGGCACTGCACTCTTGGATGCGACAAAACTAGCGGCAAAAGAGGCAGGGTGCAAACGCCTGTGGCTCATCACCACCAACGACAACCTCAAGGCCCTGCGATTTTACCAGAAGCGCGAATTTGTGCTGGTCAAGGTGCATCGAGACGCTATCGCCACCGCGCGCCGCCTCAAACCCCAAATTCCACTCATCGGCTTAGAAGGCATCCCTATCCGCGATGAAATTGAACTTGAATGCGTGCTGTGATAACGGGTCACATGCCCGCTGCCCACTACACCGCCTGTCACACTAGCCGAAGACCGTGCGCGGTTTTTCCTCTAACGCGCCATCGACATAGATGTCGAGTTTTTCGTTATAGAAGGCCATCAACCCTTTGATTCGGGGGATTTCAGGAATCGGGTCGAGATAGCCCCACACGAGGTCTTTTTTCTCATCGCCATCGACCTGTAGCGACCAGTACGACGCCAGCCCTTTATATGGGCAGCGTGTGTGGGTGCTGGACGATTTGAGATACTGAACGTCTACATCTTCGGGCGGGATGTAATAGCGGGTGGGCAGTCCGGTCTCGAACAGCAGCACCGGGCGCGCGCTTTCGGCGATGGTCACGCCATCCACCTCGACACGGATGTGGCGATTGCTGGGAATCGTATCCACGCGGTGATAAGGGTCACGCGGATGACCGAAAACCTCTTCGGCCTCTTCATACCAGTGATCCATCTCATGCCATTTGAACGCGATATAACCGCGCAGGTCGGGACGGTTGTCTTTTTCGTTGGGGAATGTCCACGCGGCATTGTCGGCGGTTCTATCGCCCGCCTGCACATGCCAGAATGTCGATTCGCCTTTGTAGCCAGAGCTTTCGGTGTGGTCGCTCTTTTCGAGCAAGTCCATCCGTACGTCGGCCTCCGGGAAGTAGTAATGGAGTTCATAGCGGGATTCTTTCAGCAGCATCGCCCGCTTGCTGTCGGCGACGATTTGCCCATTAAACTGGACTTTGATGTGCCGGTCTGTCGGTTCAAACAGCCATTGTGTTTTTGCCATGTGCCATCCTCTACGCTACCAGTTACGATTTTGTACCTTTTAGAAGCCCTCACGCTGGCGGATATTACGTCCTTTGCTAGAAAACCGCTGTCTCTCTGATAAAATTCTGATGTTGGGGAGAGAGTAGAGGCATACTGATGCGGATTCCGTTTGTGGTGTTGTTTGGGATATTTATCGTGCTGGTGTTCATCGGCAATGCACAATTTGCGCCCCTGCCCGACCCGCCGCCGCTGCCACAGGGTTATCGCGGTGACCGCGCGGTGTGGATGGGTGTCAACTGGTCGATGGCTGCGACGGATGATGCGACTATGGCTGCGCTGGCGGATGACCTCACACGTCGGGGCATTGACTATGCGTTTGTCTACGTCAGCTATTTACGCGCCGACGGCACATTCAACCCGACGTATGCCTATGCTGCCGAGTTTGTGTCGCGCTTGCGCTTGTCTGCACCAGACATCACGCTGCTGGCGTGGATTGGCGTCCCATTACAACTCGCGGGTGATGAGTCACCGAATCGCCTGACCGATGCGACGGTGCGCCAGACAATTGCGACATTTGCCGCCCGGACGGTGACGGACCTGGGCTTTGATGGCGTTCACCTCAACGCCGAACGAATACCCGACAATGACCCGGCCTTTATCCAAACCCTACGAGCGATTCGTGCTGCGCTGCCCGACGGCGCATTCCTATCGACCACGGCCCATGCCCTGCGTTTGACCGAACCGGTCACGGCGATGCCCTATCCGACGGTTGACCATCACTGGTCAAGCGACTATCTGCGAACAGTGGCGCGGGAGGTCGATCAAGCGGTGTTGATGGCGTATGACTCTGGCTTATTTTTGCCGACGGACTATCGTTCGTGGCTGCGCTATCAAGTACAGACCAGTATGACGGCGCTCGAAGGCGTGGCTGTGCATTTTCTCGTCGGTCTGCCGACATCCGAAGAATGGACATGGACACATCACGTATCTGCCGAGACGCTTGAGAATGCGGTCTATGCCGTGCGACAAGCGTTGGCAGCGGGCAGTGACCCGTCTGTGGTCGATGGCATCGCGGTGTATCCCTATTGGGAAACGTCCATTAACGAATGGCAAACCCTGCGTCAACTGCCTTAAAATCGGCTCAATTTGCTCTTTGACTCTTTGGTACGCGCTTGCGTTTCGCCAGCGGCTATTTTCCCTTTCTGACGAAACCGCACACACCCGGAACGACTTTCGACATTCGTAATGTCGCGCGGTATAATGAAGGTGATACAGGTTTAATGGATAAGGTTTAATGATACTGTGGCTGCAAACGGAACATCTCTGAGTCTCAATCGTGTGACCGAAGGGCTGGCGGCGCGCTACTTTCGATTACCCGCCTGGGCACACCATACCAATCCCATTGTCCGCCGCCATTTGGGACTCTATTGGCGCACCGTGCCGCCGGATGTGAATCCCCTGATTCTTGGTTACATCATTCAGGTGATTGTGCTTTATCTGGCAATTCCATTTCCGGTGGTGTATATGTTCACCATGCCGTTGATTGCGGTGGCGGTGATTGCGGTGCCGACGGCAATGTATTTTTACGCGCGGGCATTGATTGCCGTGGCGGGTTATGCTGCCGATGCGATGGCGTCTGAACTGCGAAACGACACCCTCAATCTGCTGCGTACCACGCCGATTTCACTCACCAATATCTTTCTGGGTAAGGTCGCGTCGGCGATCTGGCGCAAGATGGATGATTTTGTGCTGTTGTGGGGCGTGGCGGTGTTTTTCAGCCTGCCGCTGCTGGTGAAATATTACGCCGACATCTGGCCTCCTGATGAATACGCTTATCTTACGCATACGGTGGTGGCGCTGGCGCTGCTGGTGTCGATTGTGCGGATGGTGATGGAGCCGATCATGGTGGGGGCATTGGGGATTATGATTGGGTCAACTGTGCGCTATAAGAGCACGGCAACGACCTCGACCATGGCGATTGCGTTTTTTTATTTCATGTTTTTGATTATGCTGCGGAGCATTAGTCTGCCGCCCGACCTGATCTGGCTGCGCTTGATTTTTGAGCTGGTGCTGCCTGTCGTGCTGCCGCCGCTGATTATCGTCGGTTCGCTGAAGGCCGCCGCCTATATCATCACGCGCGATTAGGCAATATCTTGACCAAAAATTAAACATCCCGCACCAGTCCACTCCGGGTAAAGGGGGATGTTATATTTGTGCTGTGCCCAAGCGTCAACCACTATATTCGGCGATGATGGCTTCTAAGTCCACATTGAAGATGTTGGTGCAATCGACCAGGCCATCTGTCGCAGCCAGCATCACCGGCGCGAATTGTTCGGCAAGGTCGCTCTGGGTGATGGTGACGAAATCCGCACCTGCGCCGATGATGTTGCGCTGATTGCGCCGCACCTCCGCCCGCATCAGATAGAGCAGGATGTAACCCGGGTCGCTCTCGATGCCAGCGGTATAAGCGGCTTCGGCATTTTCATAGTCGCCAATGTTGCAATAGGCCAATCCACGCATGAAATAGATTTCTGGCAGAATGATGTCTACTTCTAGGGCACGGTCGGTATCGGCAATCACGGTTCGCCACTGCCCCAATGTCAGATTACCGAACGCACTCATCATCGGGCCAATAAAGTTATTCTCGCCGCTTGAACCATAAACGGCTTCCATCATCCGTTGACTGGCCGCGGGATCGGGGAAATTTTCGCCAACGAAATTAAACCATCGCTGGGCTTCGATTAAATTACCGTCTCGCAGCGCCAGACCAACGATAAAGAGGTAGGGGAAATTCACAGGTGGGTCGAGTTCAATTGCGCGTTCAATATCCGCCCGCGCCAGTTCGTAGTCACCCTGCAAATAATAGACCGCCCCGCGGGAGATATATAACATTGGGTCATTGTCAGACAGTTCAATCGCAGACCAATACAGCGGTAGGGCGGCTGCCGGGTCATTCTGTAGATAGAGCGCCGAATGACCTAATGCTACGTAAGGGCTGGCCCAGTTCGCTGGCCCGCGCGATTGTGCGGTTTGATAATCCTCTATTGCCAGCTCATTTTCGCCCAACGTCTGCCGGATAAGCCCGCGCCCCGACCATGCGAGTGGGACTTGCGGGAACAAACTTATGATGCCATTCGCTTCGGTCAATGCGGTGTCATAATCGCCCGCGAAATAGCTGCTGACGAGGCGATGCCAGCGCGCCGCCAGATTATTGCCCACGACTTCGCCCCCCGTAACGCGCAACTGAGCACCGGTAGCGGTATTGATTGAAAAACTCAATGTATCATCGGCGGCGGGGAATGTGACCTGAAACACAGTCAGGACATTCAACGCCAGCGATTGTGTGCGCGTGTTGGTCAGGCGCACGCGCACATTCACCAATTGTTCAATATCGTCACGGCGGAACACGACGCGCGGATAAATGGCCAACGTGCCGACATTGACATTTGCCGTGATAAATTCCGAGTCATAATCTCCCCAGATGATGACTGCGGCGGTATTGGCTTCGGCAACAGCCAGCGCCTGCGCTTCATTTTCGATGACGCCGGGATAGGTCGCCACGCGCAGCAGTGAAAACGGCACTTCTTCTTCAAAGCGCAGCGTCAAATCGTCGGCGATGAAGCGCTGTACATCCTGCTGGGTATCATCCAGCGGCACAAATTGCGCCACCAGCACACGATATGTCCCCGCTGCGGGGGGTGGCAGCGGTTCGAGTGTCGGTGTGGCAGCGGTCACAGCCGCAATCGTCGTCGTCTCTTGTTGTGGGGCAGGGGTATCGGTGGCTTCGGGCGCGCCTGTTAATGCGGGTATCAAGCCGAAGACCAGCAGGAACAGCGCCGCAATCAAGGCCACAGCCGCGCCACCCACCCACATCGGATTTGTCGTGCGGGGGATGACGACTTCAAAGGCACTGTTGATTTGTTCAACCAACCACTGCACATCGCGATTGAAATCCGGGTCATTGCGGACGGTGGCGGCGTTGTAATAGGTGAGATTGTGCAAGGTAGAGGGCAGGGCATCGCGGGGCGGCATCGTCGCGTTATCAACCAGTACCGGAATAACGAGCACGCTGTCACGATCAATGCCTGCTTTAACTTCAATATGCACAAAATCATTGGGGTCAGACAGACGCTGCTTATTATCATCGTCGGTCACTGTCGCCCACCGCCGCCCCATGATGACCAGCAGCACATTACAGGCGGCGACATGCTGGTCGAGAACTTGCTTAAAATTGACGCCCGCTGGAATTTTATCGACATCTTTGAAGATGTTATCATCGCCAAACGCATCAGAGAGGCGGTCATACAGGCGTCCGGTGATGGCGGCGCTGTCACTGCGACGATAGGAAATGAAAATGCGCGGCGGGTGGTTAATGCGGCGGCGGGGCACTTTTTCCCATCCCCGGTGGATTTCTGCTGTATCGGGTGACGGTGACACGGACACATTGAGCTGACTGCCGGGTGTGGTCAGGGCATCATCGTCTGCGAGGGCAAAGTCATGCGTTCGCAACTGCGGGACAGGCGCTTCGGGTAACAAACCCGTGGCCTCCGGGTCATCTCTATCTGCGCGCAGCGCTTGCGAAGAATCCATCTGTGTGCCAGTCGGTGGCGTCGTGCCATATTGCCCGGTAGATGGGTCGAGAAAGACGCCGAGTGCTTCATCACTGCCGGTTAAGAGGGCTTCGATTTGTGCTCCGACCATTCGCACGCTGCCGACGCGCTGACTGCGGTCTTTTTCCAGCATCCAGATAATCAGACCCATCAGGGAGATGGGCACATCGTCACGAAATTCCAGCAAATTGGGCGGCGGTTTGCTGATAATGGCGGAAAGCAGCGCCGCCGTATTGTCGGCCTCGAAGGGGCGCTGTCCCGCTAACATCTCATAGAGCATCACGCCGAAAGCCCAGATGTCCGCCCGCACAT
>CAZTLI010000136.1:0-11895 GCA_964614375.1 uncultured Anaerolineaceae bacterium | reverse complement strand
CGGACGCCATCACCCGCCGCATTCGGATGCGCTTTCTAGGGACAGGCGCGGGACGATTCTCGTTGACATTTTCCAAAACATCGCTGGCGGACTTATTGGTCGATAGTCTGCGGAAAACGGTGGCGATGGTGGCGACTGCCGATTGGCTGCGCCAGACCTTGCATTTACAGTTAGCACCTGCACAGGTCGTTCAAGCCGATACCCGCCAGATTGCGCCTGAATTGGGTCGATTCGACATCATGCTCAATTCACCGCCCTATCTCCCGGCGTCCAGCGGGCGCGAAAGTTATGCGAAAGCGCGCGCGCCGTCTCTATTGGCGTTGGGTATGGTCGATAGGGGCGCGGTAGATACCCTGGTCGATGAGTCGATAGGCTCGATGGACGGCGGTAGGGTCGATGGGACGGCGTTGGATGACGATGTGCAAAATCTCGTGCGCTGGTTGCAATCGGATGCGTTGCGCGCGCCCAAAGCCGAACCAACTGCCCGTTATTTCGTCGATATGCGCCAGACCTTCGCCGCGATGAACGAGGCGTTGTGTCCCGGTGGCATGGCGGTGGTCGTCAGTGGCAAGCAAAATACCTTCTATCAACATCACACGCGCGACGTTCTCTATATCGTGAAGACGGCGGATTTGCTGGCACGCGCCGCCGAACGCGCCGGATTCGCCCTCATCGACCTGCATCATCTGCTGCTGAAAAAGGGCAACATGAACGCCCGTCCCCGTTCGCTCGACGCCTATTACGAAACACTCATCATCTTGCGAAAACCATGTTAGCCATCACCAGGCCTTTCCCTCCCAGTCATGTTAGAATACAGTGGATACAGGACACAATAATCCATCCACCCCCTTGGAGGGAACGGTGACGAAGATTGGCACATATCTCAACTGGCAGTCGCAGGTGTTACGCATGGTCTGGCTGGTGATTGGCGCGCTCATCGGCGCAATCAGTGTGATAGTGTTTATGGCCCCTTTTAACCTTGCACCCGGCGGCGTGACGGGGGCGGCGATTATCCTCAATGAATTGTTCAATTGGCCGATTGGCTTGATGATTATCGTCGGCAATATCCCGATTATGCTGCTGGCCTATCGCATGATTGGTCTGTGGGCGGTGCTGTCGGCGGGGTTTGTTGTGGTGATTTATTCGCTGGCGATTGACCTGCTGACGCCCTTTTTCCCGGCGCAGGGTCTCAGCGACAATGTGCTGCTGAATGCCCTGTTCGCGGGAGTCCTGGGCGGCATCAGCGGCGGGATTATTTTCCGGTCTGGCGGGACGGGTGGCGGCACAGCGACTCTGGCGCGCATCATCCAGCTTAAATTTGGCACACCCATGAGCACGACCTATCTCTATACCGATATGCTGGTGGTGGGCGCGGCGGGCGTGTTCTTCGGCTGGGAGGCGTCGTTGTATGCCGCGGTGGCACTGTTCGTCAATGGATTGGCGACGGATTATGTGCTGGAAGGCCCCAGCGTCATTCGTACCGCCGTCATCATCACCGACCAACCGCAAGCCGTAGCCGATGGCATCATGGGCATCATCGGACGCGGTGTGACCAGTTGGCAGGCACAGGGCATGTATACCGGGCACAATCACACGGTGCTGTATGTCACGATTGGGCGATCACAGGTGAGTGATTTGCGGGGGCTGGTGCAGTCCATCGACCCCAATGCCTTCATCGTCATCGGGCAGGGGCACGCGGCCTATGGCGCGGGGTTTGGTCGCCCGAAAGTTGGCTAACGCAATTACGATGTATTCCTTTAATAGTATTGAGCCGCTGGCGCAATACTGTCACGATAAGGATTTCAGGTCGGGGGTCTCGCGTGCCGCTGCGGATTAAAATCACGCAGCTACAAAAAGCCAGGCTCACCGCTGGAACGTTCCGAATGAATCGGGTAACGATTGTCTATCGCTTAAGTCTCTGAATTCCTGCTCGCAACCCCTCCAACCAATCCCCTCCCCGCTGGCGAAGAGAGGATTTCTCGAATGCTGCTAACCCGTTCTGCTCCCTTCCCTCGTCTATGGGTTGGGGATGGGGGTTTGGCGACAGAATTATGTGAATAGTTACCCCGCTTGAATACGAGATGTGTATACTATGAGTACAGTCTTTTAAGCGCTGCAAAGGAGATATTTTGATGAAAAAATACAGCTTGATTTTATTGTTCGTGCTGCTGCTGGTATCGGCTGCCGCCGCACGGCAACCCGACGCCGAAACCGGGCAGCTCGCGTTTGTCTCTGGTCGTGATGAAAATGACGACATTTTTGTGATGAATGCCGACGGCTCTAATCCGATGCGGCTGACCGATGATCCGGCGCGCGATGTGCAGCCGTCATGGTCGCCGGATGGGGAACAACTGGTATTTGCGTCTGACCGTGACG
Organism: uncultured Anaerolineaceae bacterium; assembly: GCA_964614375.1. Classification (GTDB taxonomy): domain Bacteria; phylum Chloroflexota; class Anaerolineae; order Aggregatilineales; family Phototrophicaceae; genus CAZTLI01. The sequence continues at coordinate 9,519 of CAZTLI010000136.1, read as the reverse complement.
GCGATTTTGAATTGTATGTGATGAATGCCGATGGCAGTGACCAGACGCGCATCACCTTCGACCCCGGACGCGATTGGATTGCGGCATGGTCGCCGCTGGGAGACCGCATCCTGTTTGAATCGAATCGCACGGGCACGACACAACTGTATCTGATCGACCCGGATGGTGAAAATCTCGAACAAATCACCTCTGATACATCCGACAGTATCCAGCCGTCGTGGTCACCGGATGGTCAGCAAATCGTCTTTACGTCGCAGCGTTCCGGCAATCCAGACATCTGGATAATGGACGCTGATGGCTCGAACGTCCGCAATTTGACCAATGCCAGCGGAATCGACCAGTGGGCGCGCTTCTCGCCGGATGGTCGCCAGATTGCGTTTGTGTCAAGTCGGGGTAACGGCGGTTCGGAAGTGTATGTCATGGATGCCGATGGGAGCAATTTAGAGCAATTGACCAGCGACGGCGCGATTAACTATCAACCGTCGTGGTCGCCCGATGGCAATTGGATTGCCTATCGCAGCGATAGAGACGAGAACACCGAAATCTATCTGATGCGTCCCGATGGCAGCGACGAAACGCGCCTGACATTCAAAGAGGACGATGACTGGTATCCGGCATGGCGTCCACAGCCCGCGACACTGGAAGACGCGCTGGGTCTGTAAATGCCGGTCGTTCGGTTCGCACTGCGGCTGATAGCGCTGCTGACGGTGATTGGCCTGGGCGGGATTGGGCTGGCAGTCGGGATGGGTACACGGCTGACTCCCAGCGTCATCGCCTACTCAGACGACATCGGCGCGAGCACTATCGACGTGTATGTGCTCGATGTCACCATGGGCATCCGGCACAATATCACCCGGTCACCCGCGCATGACCAATTTGCGGCATGGTCGCCAGATGGGGCGTGGCTCGTGTTTCAATCTGACCGGGCGAACGAAAACGCGCAGGCCCTATACATGATGGACCTGCACGGACGCAGCGTTCGACGGATAACCGATGCCGATGTGAACAGCCTGCGCCCGGACTGGTCACCGGATGGACGTTATCTGGCCTATGTCGCCACCACGTCATCCGGCAATGAACTGCGCCTGCGCGATATGCACACGGGCGCGAACTTCATGCTGGTCATGGAGGCGCTGGACTATTTCTATCCGGTGTGGTCGCCTGATGGGAGGTTGTTGGCGTTTCACGGTCGCGAACGGGGTGGTGAACAAACCCCTGTTATCTTTGTGTTGGATACGACCTATCTCGATGACCCCATACGCGGTCTGCGGCGCGTTGAAGGCTTTCCGCGCACGTATATCGACATGGCATGGTCGCCAGCCAGCGGCTATCTCGCGATTACCCACTACGGCCCCCGCACCGGCTCCGGCTTCAACTGGGATATTGGGGTTGTCGATGTGGCGACCGGCGCACTCACACTGTTCACAGAGGCGACGACACTGGATGTCCAGCCCGCGTGGTCGCCCGACGGCACAACGATTGCATTCGTGTCTATTGGTGGTGGCAGTGCCAACATTTATTTGCTGGACGTTGCGAGCGGCGATATACGTCGGCTGACACAGCAGTCAACAAATGAATATGTCCCGGCATGGTCGCCAGACGGACGTGAAATCGCCTATCTGGTGGAACAGGGGGCGGACTACGGTGTGTATGTCATCAATATCCACGAGGGAGTCCCGCGTTATCTTGCGCCGGGATTCGGGCTGAGTAGACCCATCTGGCGACCTGACCCGTCTGTAGCAGGAGGGGCTGCGCCGTGACCCCTGTCAACCTCACGCTGCGACTGACAGCGATAGTGCTCTTTAGCAGTCTACTGACCATAGGTGTGTCGATGGCCCTCGGCGCGCCGCTGTCGCAGGGTATTCTGACGTTTACCAATAACATCACAGATATGGTGTCGGACATTTATGTGCTCGATGTCGCCAGAGGCATCACCTACAACCTCACGCGCACACTTGAACTCGAAAGTTATCCGGCATGGGCGTCTGATGGGTCACAATTGGCGTTTACGTCTGCCGTCGATGCCCGTTTAGGTGATCGGGCGCTGTTTGTCATGGATGCCAGTGGCAGAAACCGCCGCCGCATGACGGATGTAGATACTGGAATCAGCGCGGCAGCGCCCGCATGGTCACCGGATGGGCGTTTTCTGGCATATGTTATTCGTATCGGCCCATGGCTGTACATCGACATAGTGGATTTGTTGGCCGATGTTCATTATGTGGTGACCGATACCAGCATGGAAACCCTGTCTCCGGTCTGGTCGCCGGATAGCCGATGGTTGGCCTTTCAAGGGCGGCAGCCTGCTACCAGCCCATCGTCGTTCCCCAATACCAACAGCCTCTACGTGCTGGATATGACCCGTCTGGAACAGCCTGACGCGGGCTTGCGCCATGTGATGGTGCTTTCGCATCCCTTTACCGGAATGGCATGGTCGCCCGATGGTCGCTTCATCGCGCTGAATCACATTCGGGATGAGGCCGAAAACGCGAATTGGGACATTGGCATTGTCGGTGTCGCGTCGGGGGAGATGGTATTTGAAACCACACATGCCGCCGCCGATATTCAGCCTGCATGGTCGCCCGATAGTACCCAACTGGCGTTTCGGTCTACCCGTGATGGCGATGCAGACATCTATATCGTGGAGGTGAACACAGGTGAAATCCGCCAATTCACAAATGATAGTGGCGACGAGTCCTTCCCGGTGTGGTCGCCCGATGGTCGTGAAATCATTTATCTATCCGAACAGCCGACAGGGTATGTATTTTACATGATGGACAGCAGTGGCGGCACACCGCGTTATCTCGCGCCGGGATACTGGACATCTGCCCTTGTCTGGCAGCCTGACCCACGAGCAGTGCGAGGCGCTTTGCCATGATGGCGCCGCTATTCCGTCTGGCGCTGCGATTAATCGCGCTGCAAGCGGTGATTGGCCTGTGTGGGGTGTGGATTGCGACGGCAGTCGGGACAACACTTACGCCAGACATCATCACCTACACCGACGAGACTTTCCGTTTTCGCTATGATATTTTCGTGGTCGATGTCCGCCGGGGTATCATCTACAATCTGACCCATTCGCAGTCGTCTGACCGTTATCCGGCATGGTCGCCCGATGGGTCGCAGTTGGCGTTCACATCCACCCGCGAGGAACTTTCCAGCGGACGCGAGGCCTTGTATATCATGGATGCCAGCGGGCGTAATTTGCGGCGTGTGAGCGGACTGGATTACTCCGCACTCGTGCCCGCATGGTCGCCGGATGGTCGCTATCTGGCGTATATCGTCCATGTGCTGCGGGTCAATAACCTGCGCGTGCTCGATTTGTATACGGGCACTGTCCACATTATCACGTCCATGGATACGGAAGAATTCTCGCCTATCTGGTCGCCGGATGGCACGATGCTGGCGTTTGAAGGGCAGCAGCTCAACGAAGGTTCGCCGCGTCCGCTGGCGATTTATGTCCTCGACATCGCCCACATCGACAATCCAACAGCGGGTATACGGCAGGTGGCACAATTTTCACGCAGCTTTCTGGATATGGCATGGTCGCCAGACAGCCGTCACATCGCCTTCACCCATCTGACTGAACCCGTTGAACAATCCAACTGGGATATTGCAGTCGTTGATGTGGTCACAGGGGAAATGACTGTCCTGACACATCATCCGGCCTTTGATGTGCAGCCGGCGTGGTCGCCAGATGGCACAACCATCGCGTTCACATCGCACCGGGATGGCGATTCCAGCATCTATCTGTTTGACCTGCTGACGGGCACAGTCCGACCCCTGACCGGGCAGCCCGCCAACGACACCTATGCCGCCTGGTCGCCCGATGGACGCCAGATTGTGTATACGTCGTGGCGCGGTACAGACGGCATCTACCTCATCGACAGCGATGGCAGCGGTGTGCCACGTCTGCTCGCGCCTGTGAGCGCGTTTCTGGTGAGTGACCCGGCGTGGCGTCCGCAAGCGCGTCCAGACGCAAGCGCGTCACCATGAAGAATCCGCGCGTGCATCTTGTGCTGCGCTTCATTAGTGTGCAGACCGCTATCGGCCTCTGTGTCATCGTGTTGGCAAGGGCACCCGGCGCGCGCTGGCGCAGGATATTCTGACGTTTACCTCGCGCCCGCCTTCGGGAACAGTGTCCCGGTCTGGCGTCCGGGATAGAGTGGCGGTTATGGTTTCTTCCTGGCGGGTTTGTCTTTGCGCTGGCGTTCGGCGTGTTCAGTATCGCCCATGTCGGGATGCCATTCGTCGGGGAATGCGCCCGCCGCCCGCGTGACAATCCAACCGCCTAAATCCCGCGCGACCCGTTCCAGCAGATTGGGGCGTATCCACGTCACCGAATCGACCTGCACCGCCTTTGCGCCTGCTTCGATAAAATCCCGCGCATCGAAGGTTGAGTGAATGCCGCCCGCGCCAATGACGGGAATATCCGGCAACTGCCGCGCAATTTGCCCGACCATGCGTAAAGCCATCGGCTTAATCACCGGCCCATAGATGCGTCCACTGACCAAACGTCCAGTGAGGGGGTCGCGCGCAGTCCCCCGCGGCGGCGCTGCGACCACTAATGCACCTGCGCCCGCGTCGGCGACGATTCCGGCGATGAAGGGCGCGTCATGAAATGGCAGTCTGACGAGAACCGGTTTATCGGTGCGTTGGACTGCCGCTTTGACCAGCGCTTCGGCATCGTCGGGGGCGATGTCATCGGATAAACCGAGTTCAATCGCCGCGACAGACTCGACCTCATCTAACCGGCTGGCACTCTTGCGGACTTCTTCATCCGTTGTCCCGACCAGATGGACGATTAGCGGCACGGGGAGGCTGCCCCACTGTCCCTCATACTGGCGCAGTATTTTGCTCAGACCGGGGTTGGGCAGGCCCGTGTGCATCAATACGCCCGCATCGACCGGCACGACGCGCGTGCCCGATGCCGGCGACCAGGGGGCATAGGTCACGGGATTAGTTACAATCGCGCCCAGCTTGTCGAAATTGACCATATCGCGATAGACATCGCCAAAGCCGAATGTGCCCGATGCAGGCATTACCGGTGTCGAGACGGTGAGCGTGTATTTGCCCGGACGGGTGATGTCGAAGCTCATGGTGTGCTCTCTTTCGTCGTGCTCACGGCAGCGTCACCTGTGTTAAATCGAAGGCGGGGCCATCGGTGCAGATAAGGCGTAGACCGCTGCGGGTTTGCAGCGTGCAGGCATGGCACGCGCCCATCCCACACGGCAGTATCGACTGGAAGACGCCAAACGCATAATTTTTGGTGATGTCGGCACGATTGGACTGAATCATATTAAAAATCGTGCTGAAATGTTCCAATTCGTCTTCTTGACTGACCGTGATGAACAGTTGGTCTGCCCAACCGAAGGTCATCACCTGATCAGGCCATGTGAGGTCGTCATCGGCATGGACAACTTCGACTTCGGGCGAGACGTGCTGTGTGCCATAATCGCGGGCTGTGCCCAGCAGCGCCAGCGTCACGCCCACCTGATTATTCAATAACCAGGGAATCGTCAGCAGCAGCGGCGTCGGCGGATTGTCGTAGGCCATCAACAGCACCGTTCGCAGTGTACGCCGGAAGCGGAAGGGTTGTCCCACAGGCGCAATGACATCCACGACCTGTCCCGGTGTGTAGTCGAAGTGTGCCGGACGTTCCACGACCAATTTTTTGCCATCGGTATCCACAGGCCACCAGTGTTCGCGTAAATAGGGCTGCCATGTATCGTCCAACCGCACCAGCAGCGTATGACCCGGACGCAAGCGATGCAGCGATTCGTCCACAGCCAGTTCTAAATGTTGATACTGGTCATTCACGCGGCGGATGCGTTCGATTACGGCGTCGGTTTGTTTCATGGAATTGGTATCATCCCCATGTCTGTCAGGGTACTGTCACCAAATATACCATTGTTCAGCAAAACGTGAAAAGCAAAAGTGTAACGCAGAGTCGCCCCGATGCCATGTGCGCCCGGAATGCGAAGTCGATTTCCTGGCGCTCGCCTGAACGTCCCCCGCTGACCGACCTCGCCAATGATTTTCGCAGTCTCATCGGCATGTCGATTGCCGCGTATATGCGCTGGTCGGTTAGCCGTCATCCCCCCCAAATTTACGTCCGATTTATTGCGGTAACGTGCTAAACGACTTACCATTGGTGACCATTGTGCGATGACCACACATCACCAACAGGGACAACACATGGAAATCGAACTGAAGCACATTCACAAACACTTCGGCCCCGTCCATGCCAACAACGACATCAGCGTGACGTTTGGCGCGGGGCGGATTATCGGTATTCTGGGTGAAAATGGCGCAGGCAAATCCACGCTGATGAAAATCCTGTCTGGATTTCAACCGGCCAGCAGCGGCGAAATCTGGATTGATGGTCGGCATGTCGATTACACTGGCCCCCTGGCGGCGATTCGTCATGGTATCGGCATGTTGCAGCAAGACCCGCTGGATGTGGGCGCGTTCACGGTGCTGGAAAATTTCATCTATGGCAGTCCCGGCGGGATACATCTCGGACGCGCACACGCCAGACACACACTGACCGACCTATCCTCACGCTTTGGCTTTTCGCTCGACCCGGAAACGCCGAATGAATTCCTCAGCATCGCCCAGCGGCAGCAGCTTGAAATCATCCGTCTGCTGGCGTTAGGGGTGAATACGTTGATTCTGGACGAACCGACGACGGGAATCTCCGCCGAACAAAAGATGATTCTATTCGAATCGCTTAAACGATTGGCGACAAGCGACAGCAAAACGGTGCTGCTGGTCTCGCACAAACTGGAAGATGTGATTGCATTGTGTGATGAAGTGATTGTGCTGCGGGCAGGTGAGCTGGTCGGCGGCATGGACATCCCCGCCGGCGCAGAATCAATGGACAGCGCCCAGGTGAGCGCGATTAAATCGCAGCTTGTGACGCAGATGTTCGGGCAGGAACTCGCGCCCGAAACCCGCGACGACCTGCCGCTGGGTGAGCCTGTGTTTGTGGTCGATGCAATCACCCTGCACAATGCCCGGTTGCAAATCAACGACCTGTCATTGCAAGTGCGCGCCGGAGAAGTCATCGGACTGGCGGGATTGGATGGCAGCGGACAGGGTTTGTTCATGCGCGGCATCGTCGGGCTGGATAAGGTCGAAGCGGGGCGTGTGTCTGTCAACGGCAGGGACTTAACCCACAGACCCTATCGGGCATTTTTAGATAACGGTGTGGTCTTTGGCGCGGCAGGCCGACTCGAAGAGGGACTCATCGCCGGATTAACATTGACCGAACATATCGCGCTGGTGGCGGATAACAACGCGATGATTGATTGGCAAGCGGCGCAAAAGCACACCAACTCTCAAATCGAACGGTATAAAGTGCGGGGACGCGCGACAGACACGATTGAGCAGTTATCCGGCGGTAATCAACAGCGGATGTTAATGGGACTGCTGCCAGCTAACGCGACGCTGCTGGTCTTAGAACAGCCGACACGCGGCCTTGATGTTGAATCGGCGCGCTGGATATGGCATAACCTGTTGAGTCGGCGTGAAAACGCCACCGCCATCATTTTCAGTTCGGCGGAGTTGGATGAACTGGTGACCTATAGTGACCGTATCCTCGTGTTTTATGCCGGACGGGTGCATGAAGTCGTGGATGTGAAACATACAACGATTGATGAACTCGGTCACCTCATCGGTGGCGAATTCGGGCGGAAGGCGGTGGCAGGCGCATGAACGGGCGCAAACTGATGATAAACACCGGGTTCGCTGTTCTGCCGGTGGTCATTTCGCTGGCGATTACGGCGCTGCTGGTGCTGTTGATTGAGAAAGACCCAATCGCCGTGCTGGAAACGACCTTGCAGGGCGCGTTTCGCAACGAATCGGCGATTTCGGGCGTCGTTAACTTCTGGATTCCGCTAACACTGGTCAGCATGGGCTTGATTGTGACGTTCCGCGCGGGATTGTGGAACATCGGCATTGAAGGTCAGATGATGATGGGCGCGATTTTCGCCAGTTGGGGCGCGCTGTTCGCGCCGCTTCCGGCAGATGCGCCCGCGTTGTTCATCGCCGTCGAAATTGGTTTGGCGATGCTCGGCGGCATAGTGTGGGGATTGGTCGTCGGCTTCTTGAAGGTGAAATTGGGCGTGCATGAGATTTTTGGTGGCGTGGCCTTGAACGCGCTGGCGAATGTCTATTCCATTTTTCTCATTTCCGGCCCGTGGTCGCCCCCCGAAGGCGGCAGCGCCCAATCGAGTATGGCGTTTCCAGCCCATACGCTGCTGCCCAATTGGACAGAGACATGGCAGTTCAGTCTGCTGGCGTTCGTCATCACGATTGCGGCGGTGATCGGCGTGATTCTGGCGCTGGCAGGCACACGCTGGGGCTTACAACTGAAGGCGACGGGCAAGAATCCGCGTTCGGCGCTGCTGCTGGGCGTCCCCACAGACCGCACGGCCTTGAGCGCGTTTTTAGTGTGTGGGGCGCTGGCGGGAATTGCCGGGTCATATCGGGTGCTGTTCACATTCGATAGTCTGCGTCCGCTGGCATCGGGCGGAATTGGCTTTTTGGGATTGCTGGTGGTGCTGCTGGTGGGGATGCGCGGGTTGTGGGTGCCGTTTATCGCCTTTGCCTTCGCCGCCATCTTGACCGGAAGCGGGGCGCTGCGCGTGCGGCTGCAACTCGATTCGTCGCTGGCGGGTGTGCTGCAAGGGACGGTGGTGCTGGTCGTGCTGTTGTTTAGCGGCATCCGCGAACGCTTTGAAGGGCGTCCAGACCATGTGCCCGATGAACCCTTTGCACCTATCGAGACTGAGGATACGCCATGAACCCGGAACTCTTGAATATTCTCAGAAGTGTTGTATCGAACGCCACGCCGCTGGTCATCGCGGGTATTGGCGAGACCATCACCGAGCGCGCGGGCGTCATCAATCTATCATTGGATGGCAGCATTGTGCTGGCGGCGATGGCGGGTTTTGTCGTGGCGCTGTTGAGCGAGAGTGTGCTTCTGGGCATTGTGGTCGCGATGGTCGTCGGCGCGCTGGTGGCGCTGTTGATTGCCGTGTCGAGCATCGAACTGCGGCGCGATCAGGTGGCTGTGGGCTTTGTGCTGACGCTGCTGTGCGCGAATCTGGCGCAGTTTCTGGGTCAACCCTATACCCGTCAACCGGGGCCGCAAATTCCCTATGCGCCCATCCCCATTTTGAGCGACATTCCCATCGCGGGGCGCGTGTTGTTTGACCATAACATCTTCGTCTATTTCAGCTTCATACTGGTGTTTGCGACGTGGTGGTGGATGTTCCGCACACGTCCCGGCCTGACGCTGCGCGCCATTGGTGAACGGCCTGAAGCGGCGTTTGCACGCGGGGCAAAAGTCAATCGACAGCGGTACATCTATACGGTGATGGGCGGGGCGCTGGTGGGATTAGCGGGCGCGGCCTATTCGCTGAATGTCAAACCGGGCTGGTCTACCCCGCCGGCAATGTCAGGCGATGGCTGGATTGCGCTGGCGATTGTGATTTTTGGCGGTTGGCATCCCTTCCG
>CAZTLI010000135.1:0-11902 GCA_964614375.1 uncultured Anaerolineaceae bacterium | reverse complement strand
GCGGGTGATTTCAATGGCGATGGTCAACTCGAAATTGTGTTACCAAACCAACAGCGCGATTCACTATCCGGCATTCAGCATACAGCAAATGGCGCCCAGGTGGTGTGGACACTGCCATTAAACGGCACACTATCGAGCAATCTAGCTGCTGTCACACTGGCGGATGGTCGATTGGGACTCGCTGCTGGCACGAGCGATAATCGTCTGCATGTGTGGTTACCATCCAATTCGTAAGCAACACATCTAATTTGACAAAAAACACGTTATCTCTTATACAACATAGTCGGTTTGGCGATGAAAACCCCATGAAAGATGACCGCAAGTTTTATCAAAATCTGAATTCCATCGACAACATTCTGGAAGTGACCAATCCAGCCCATTACAGGGATATTCCATCCGACTGGCATATCGCCATTACGGATGTGCGCGGGTCTACAGCAGCCATCAAGAACGGGCGTTATAAGGATGTCAATGGCATCGCGGCGGCGTCTATCACTGCCCTATTGAACGCTGTCCCGAACATCGAACTGCCGTTTGTGTTCGGTGGCGACGGCGCGACGATCCTCGTGCCACCATCCGCAGTCAAAGCGACTGCCAGCGCCTTGCGGGCGACACAAACAATGGCACAGGAACAATTCAACCTGCAACTGCGTGTGGGCATTGTGCCTGTAACCGATGTGCTGGCGGATGGGTATGCGGTCAAAGTGACGAAGCTCAAGATGTCGGACGATTTTCAGCAGGCGATATTCACGGGCGGCGGTTTAGCCCACGCAGACCGGTTGATTAAAGCGCCGGAACACAGCGCCAGGTATTTAGTCTCGAATGATGGCGAGGCGGAGGCCGACTACACCGGCTTTGAATGCCGATGGAATGCCATCCCCGGCAAGAACGATGAGGTGTTGAGTCTCATCATTATGGCGACGGGCGCCACTGATGCCCAGAATAACGACATCTATCGCCAGACACTGGAAATGATTCACGAACTGTATGGTGATAGTCATGACCGCCACCCCATCACACTGCATCATCTGAATCTGGCATTACATCCCCGCGCCTTCACCACCGAAGCCCGGATTCGTCATCGCAACATCGGGTTGAAAACGCTGCTCAAACTTGCGGCGAAGTCATTCATCGGGTCGCTGTTCATCCGCTTCAATTATCAGAACTGGGGGCGTTATCCGCATCATGTGCTGGGTTCGGTGGATAACGAAAAATTTGATGACACACTACGGATGATTATCTCTGGCGATGCCGAACAACGGGCCGAACTCCGCAATTTTCTTGAAGGTCTGCATCAGCAGGGATTACTGGTCTATGGCATTCATCAATCGACGCATACGTTGATGACGTGCATCGTGTTTGACCGTTTTGGTCGGCAGACGCACTTTGTCGATGGGTCGGATGGGGGATATGCGCTGGCCGCGCAAGAAATGAAACGTCAACTGACGCGCGACAAGCAGCAATCTTTGCAGGAAACGCCTGTCTCGTAGTATTATGCCCGCTGGATACACGATCAGCGGGAGAACGTGACTTGGCTAAACTCACCTTTGATATTGATAAGCAGGTTGACTTCCTCACAGGTTTGCTCAATACACACAGCCCCACCGGGTATCATCGTGACGCTATCGACTATACACGGCAGGCATTCACCGCGCTGAATATCCCGGATTTAGAGATTCGCCTCACCACCAAAGGCGCGCTGCTGCTGGTCTGGAAAGGGCAGAATAATAGTGCCCCGCGCGGTGTGACAGCGCACATTGACACGCTCGGTCTGATGGTCAAAGACATCAAGAGCAATGGCGCGCTCAAGATGTCGCCATTGGGCAGCATTACGTGGTCGGGCATTGAATATGAAAATGTCACCGTCCGCACGCATGACGGCAGGCTGCATCGCGGCACAGTCATTCCGGTCAATCCCAGTTCACATACCAATCGCGAGGTCAACACACAGAAGCGCAACAGCGACATGATGGAAGTGCGGCTCGATGCCAAAACGACCAGCGCCAAAGAAACCCGCGACCTGGGAATCGAAGTCGGCGATTTTATCTTCCTCGACCCGCGTGTCGAAGTGACAGAGACGGGGTTTATCAAAGCGCGATTTCTGGACGATAAAGCCTGTGTCGCGAATATGTATGGCGCAATCATCGCCCTCGCACAAGCCAAACAAAAACCCGCGCAGGACACGGCTTTTCTCATCGCCAATTATGAAGAAGTCGGACATGGCGGCTCATCGGGCTGGCCTTTTGAACTGGCGGAACTGCTTACGCTGGATATGGGCGCGTTGGGTGATGGGCAAAATGGCGACGAATTTTCCGTCAGCATCTGTGTGAAAGATGGCGGCGGCCCCTACCACTTCGACATGAACAACAAACTCCGGCGTTTGTCCGAAGCACATGGTATACAATACAAGGTCGATATTTATCTGTATTATTCGTCCGACGGCACAGCCTATTGGCTCGCGGGTGGGGATGCCAGGGTTGGGCTGATTGGCCCCGGCGTGGCGTCATCCCATGCCTACGAACGCACGCATAAAGACGCCTTGCTGCACAGCACCCATTTACTGGCGCAGTATCTGCTGGATGATGCCTAAGTCCGCGCGATGGTATGGAGACATCAACGCCGTATCAAATGTCTGTAAACATCCTCTTAGAAATATTGCCGTTTAATTGACATAGGCTGGTGGACATTCGTACAATAATTAATGAAGTGTGAAATCAGGAGACTGGTCTAAGTTACCAGTATAATGTTATGGCAAGAGATTTCTATGATGTGCTGGGCGTGAATCGCAGTGCCAGCCAGGACGACATCAAAAAATCCTATCGCCGACTCGCCAAAAAATATCATCCCGACTCCAACCCGGATGATCCGAGCGCGGAAGCCAAGTTCAAAGAATTGAACGAGGCCTATGAAGTGCTGCAAAATCCCGACACGCGGGCGCAATATGACCGCTTTGGGCAAAATTTCCAGCAGTACCAGCAGGCCGGCGGCCCGAATGGGCAGGGTTTTTATACCACTGTTGATTTTGAAGACATCGCGCAATCGCCATTTGGCGACTTGTTCGAGTCGGTCTTTGGCGGATTTGGGCGCGGCACATCCGGGCGTAGCCGTGCCGAGACCATGATGCGAATGGACGGGCGAGACATCGAGCAACCGGTGACGATCTCGCTGCGCGAAGCCTATGAAGGCACAACCCGCATCATCACTAAAGAGGGGCGCAAACTCAAGGTCAATATCCCCAGAGGCGCGACAGACGGCACCAAAGTGCGACTATCTGGCGAAGGTGAACCCGGTGTCAACGGCGGCAGTTCGGGTAATCTGCTGTTAATCGTCCAGATACAGCCCGATAGTCAATTTCAACGCGATGGCGACGACCTGCAAATCGACATCGAAGTCGATATGTTCACGGCGATACTCGGCGGCGAGGTCGAAGTCCCAACCATGGAGCGTCCGGTACGCTTGAAGATGCCAGCGGGCACACAGTCCGGGCGCAAGTTCCGGCTCAGTGGTAAAGGGATGCCCATTATGCGTAAGAAAGGGCAGCAGGGCAATCTGTATGCCCGTGTCCAAATCATCGTGCCCGAACACCTCACATCCGAACAGCGCAAGCTCGTCGAAACATTGCGCGACACATTCGAGTAGTCGCAGCGAGGGAAGCAGAGATTGTTTCCCTCGTTTTTGGTTATCGCTTTATCGTCCCAATCGAATACTGCACACACACCGGCCTGTCACACAGCTATCCGTCTCGATAATCACCGCCGCAATTCCCGAAGCGGTATCGGTCACATCAATGACGACATTCTCTTGATAGCGATTGTCATATTCGGTATCGACTACCCACATACGTTGAATGATGAGCGTTTCACCGCCCAGTTCCGCCACAACGCTATCAAATTCTTGCGTCGGATTGTAATTCTGCCGCCCAATCCCACAAACATCCGTCTCACCATAGCTGTTGAAGATAAAATTGCGGTCACCGCTGTTCATCGCCGTAATGACCTGTTCCGCAAGCTCCAGTCCGGTTGGATAAATCGGTGGGGTGTAAATGTTGGCGAAAAAGAAAATGACGCCAAACACAATCACCCCGCTACCTGCCGCAATCCAGCGAATGCGATACATAAAATTGATTGCCGCCTGCACCTGGCTATAGAAGCCGCTGGATATACCTGTCACACGCAACTGGCTGTTCACCGCGCGCGCGCCGCCGACCATCAACCCCAGGCCGGTCAGAAAAACGACAGGGACAACGACAAATCCACCCAGGTCTCTACCGCGTCTGATTTCATATTGACCGCTGAGGATAATCCCCACCAATACCACTGAGAACACCATCATCGCGATGCCGGCTATCACCGCGCCGACAGATAACGGCAGCATCACCGGCGCTTGTTTGGCTTCAATACGGTCTTTATGTTCACGCGATATGCGCGCGACAAAACGCTGGGCCTGGGGCCAATCCATTTTGGAATTTTCGACCACATGCAAGATGATGTCGTTGATATTGAGTCCGCGCCCCATTTTGCTGATGACATACTGCACCAGTTCATCATGCGCCTCGCGGCTGGGTATGGGCGCGGCAGCAGGCGGGGAGAGCGGGTTCGTGGTTGTAGGAGCGGCATTCTGATGATTTTTGCGGACATAGGCGATGGCACGTTTCGCCCGCGTTTCATCCATTCCCATTTCACGTTGCAAGACGGCGATAATTTCACCCGGTGGACGATTACGCGCTAAACTCTGTCGGACAAACTCAATGGCTTCTTCCCGATTCATTCATTGCGCTCCCAAACTAGCGACGCATCCTTACGCATCTATTTTACTACAAAAGTTACAGGTGGCATTTCAAGTGCGGTCATTACTTTGTGTGTGTTCGCGCCTCCTCTATGGGCATAGACATCTTAAAAAATCGGCATTTGTGTTAAACTTACCCTGAGATGTCCTAGACCAGAACGAGAAAATCATGAACGATGAATACAAGACAAGTGATGTACTCATCATTGGCGCGGGTTTAACCGGTTTAGTCGCAGCCCGGGTCCTGCAAAACCAGGGGGCGACAGTCACGGTATTGGACAAAGAGCCATTTGTGGGTGGTCGTTTGGCAACCTGTATCCTGACCGATGGTGTCGCTGATCTTGGCGCGCAGTATTTCACCGCTGAAACAATGGAGTTTCAACAGTGGGTTGAGCGATGGATTCAGGCCGATTTGGTGTATACATGGTCTGATGAGGAATGGAGCAGCGGTAGTCTGCGCCAGGGTTCCCCCACCCGTCAATCGCATTTTGCGGTTCGGGGGGGGATGCAGAATCTTGCCGACTATCTCGCGCAAGACTTACACGATGTGCGTCTCAATATTCATGTCGTATCGGTCGTTGCGGATGCGAATGAATGGCTTGCACAAGATGATTATGGCAGCGTCCATGCCGCGCGGATTTTGGTATTCGCTTTGCCCGTACCTTATGCGACTGTCATACTCGATTCTGGTGTAGACCCCCTGTCTCGCTCCGATCGGGCTGTACTAGAGCGCATTGTCTATTCACCTTCCTTAGCGGCGGCATTTCGGATTGATGGCGAAATTCAACTGCCTAATCCCGGTGTGTTGCATCGTCCATTTTCTGCGATTCGCTGGATTGCCGATAATCAGCGTAAGGGCATCTCGCGAACGCATACACTGACCGTTCAAACCAGTCCCGAATATGCCATCCAACGCTGGGATGAAGATGATGAACGTATCCTCCGTCACATGGAAGCCAACCTGTTTACCTATCTCACGCCGGGCACACAAATTCTGGAGGCACAACTGCGGCGTTGGAGTTATGCCCTCCCCCAAACGCTCTATCCTGAGCGCTATTTCCGCGCTGAAGTGTCGCCACCCTTGTTATTCGCGGGCGATGCCTTCGGTGGGCAAGGCGTAGAGGGCGCGGTCTTATCCGGCATCGCCGCCGGAAATGCCGTTGTCGGTTCGGCGCGCAAAAAGCCCTCCTAAACCACGCAATATCACACAAAAGCGGATGATTTGAGGATAAATAAACCCATGGCAAAACGCATCGTTCTCCCAATAGTGACCATATTTGGCCTGTTAATTGCGGCCTGTAGCGGCAATACACCCGCCCCACAGATTGTGCCATCGACTCCCGTAGCCGATTTGCCCATCAATGCCAATCGCGCGCAAGCGACACCAATTCCACAAAGCGTCGTTGACGCCGCGGATGCCGAATATATGGTTTTGACCAATGTCTTCGAGCGACTAGCCCCATCGGTTGTGAATATCGAAGTGGTGGCGGAAATTGGCGAAAACACAGGGATTCTCGATTTTAGTGGTGGCTCTGGCTTTATCTATGATACGCATGGGCACATTATTACCAACGCCCACGTCGTCAATGGCGCAGAAGCCATCCGCGTGACGTTTTACGATGGGTATGTGGCCGATGCGACTGTCGTCGGCATTGACTTATTCAGCGATATTGCGGTCATCCGCGTTGAGACCGACACCAGGCGTCTTATCCCGGTGACCATCATCAGTTCCGATGGTGTCCGGGTCGGGCAGCGGGCTATCGCGATAGGCAATCCATTTGGCCTTGCTACGTCGATGTCTGTTGGCATTGTCAGCGGTCTGGGACGGCAGCTCCGTTCCGCAGAATTGATAGACGCCACCACAGAGGCGCGCGGCTTCCAGAATCCGAGCATCATTCAAATTGATACGCCTATCAATCCGGGGAACTCCGGCGGCCCACTGTTGAATTCCAATGGTGAGGTCATCGGCATCAACACGGCGATTCGCACGACAGACGGCGTATTTCAGGGCGTGGGCTTCGCTGTGCCATCGAACACGCTGCGCCGGGTCATTCCCGATCTCATCAATAT
The DNA here is from genome assembly GCA_964614375.1 of uncultured Anaerolineaceae bacterium. Lineage (GTDB taxonomy): Bacteria > Chloroflexota > Anaerolineae > Aggregatilineales > Phototrophicaceae > CAZTLI01. Next base: position 5,047 of record CAZTLI010000135.1, on the reverse strand, counting down.
TGGACAGGTTGAATATTCATGGTTAGGGATTTCTGCGCCTGCGTCTGAAAATGGTCTGAGCGTCGCGAGTCTGGCTGAACCGCTCAATTTACCCGTGACAAGCGGTGTACTGGTCAGCAGTGTGACGCCGGGTTCTCCGGCTGCAAATGGGGGTTTGCGCGGCGGCACACACTTCGAGGTTGTTCGTAATCGGCAAATCTGTGCGGGTGGCGATATTATCGTCGCGGTTGAAGGGCTGTATATCAATAACATGGACGAACTGGTGACGTATCTTGTGCAATATACCCGTCCCGGTGATACCATCAGCCTGCTGGTTGTGCGTGATGGCGAAACCTTCGAGACCGAAGTCACGCTCGAATCGCGTCCGGCTTCGACGACCATCGAACCTTGCACGGAACAGTAGTCATCAGCTTGCATGGACGACATACCCTATGGACGGCAAATCGTGTCGTCCATTTTGTTTACTCAGGCATACAGTGTTTCGTCGTGCTCATTAATCTGGATGATTAAACCATCGGGGTCGCGCACCATGATGGAACGCCCAAAAGACTCATCCGCGATGTCGCGATAGCGTGTGATGCCATTTTGTCGTAACGTATCGACCACTGTTTCAAGCGGCTGCTGACTCACCAGCGCCAATTCCACCCGCCCAACCGGTTTTTCCGGTAACTTATCCGCAACGTGCAGCGCCAGCGTTGCATCACCGCAGGTCAATTCTGCCCACATACCACTGCGCCCCTTTGTGCCAATGGCGAGACCGAGTGACGTGTAAAAGTCAATCGCCCGCGTCATATCGGTCACATAGACAATTGGCATCAACCTCATGATTGCCCCTCCTGCTTATCACCTGCCGCTGCTTGCCGCTGGATATGTTCGCGCAGCGCATCTTCGACAAAGGCTGACAGTGACTGTCCGGCATCCACCGCCGCGTGTTTAACCTGCCGGACTAAATCGGGCGGTAAATAGACATTGAACTGCTGTTTTTTGTCTTCGTTGTCTGTCATCCGATGATTTATCCTTAGGTGCTGTCTCCGGGTTTTCTGGCAGAAAGCCCTAACGAGTCGTGTGCGTCAATAGAAAACGGATTGCCTTCGGGGTCAACCCCATCGCTGACCTGGACACCCGGCGCAGGCGAACGAATATCGCCCATTGTTGCGCCGCGTTCAATCAAGCGCGAACGAACCACCTCTATATCATCCACCGAAAACGCGACTTTCGGCGTATCCGCGCCAATCCGTCGCTGTCCGCCGCCATGCAGCACCAGACTACATGCGCCGCTGTTGAACTCCACCCAAAATGCGCTGCTGTAATCCTCCACCTGTGGGAATTTGACATCCAGCCCCAGCACATCGCGATAAAAGCGCACCTGCGCGTCCATGTCCTGTACGTACACAATCACCTTGAATACATCATACAGAATCACAAACCCCATCATCGACATTGCTAACATGCTAGCAGGTCGGGGTCAACTCTGCGGCAACATAGTGTGCGCTTTCATTTGTTTTATCTGCTTATCGGATAAGTGAAGATTTAATATGAGGTTCGGTTAGCGCCCGGTGTAATCACGGAGATAGAGGAAATCGTGTCCAATGGTGCGTTTGCTGATTTTGGCGATGTTGGGCATGGTGCGTTTGTAGTGATTACGCTTCACCCGTTCCCACACCTGCTCGACAAAATCTTTGTCAAAACCTTCTTCGACCACTTCATCAACCCGGTAGCGTTCATCGACCAGCAAATACAGCACCTGATCGACATCATCATAGGTAAAACCGAGTTCGCCTTCGTCGGTTTGCCCTTCCCACAGGTCGGCTGATGGCGGCTTGTTGAGGATACTATCGGGCACACCCATCTCGCGGGATAGTTGACGCACTTGATATTTATAGAGGTCGGCAATCGGTTGCAGCGCCACACCGCTATCGCCATAGATGGTGGAATAACCCAGTAAAAATTCGGTCTTGTTGCTCGTGCCCATGACCAGACCACCCCACGCGACAGATTGATCGTATAACACCGTCATCCGCAACCGGGCCATCACATTGCCTTTACGAAGACGTGACATATCTTCAAACTGCTCGAATAAGGGGTCTGCCATCGGTGTGATAGGCACGGTCAAATTGGGCAGGTTGAGGGCTTCAATGACTTTATCGGCATCGATCAGACTGGCTTCGGACGAGGATTTATAGGGCATCCGCACTGCCAGCACTTTGTTTGCCCCCAGCGCATCCGCCGACAAATAAGCCGACAATGCCGAGTCGATACCACCAGACAGCCCAATCACCGCCCGATTCATGCCCGTTTTTTGAATCTGGTCTTGAATAAAGCCCACCAGCACACGTCGCGCCAATGCGGTATTGATGTCGAGCCGACTGAGGAAATTGGGTTTCGTCGTCACGTATGACTCCATAGATTTTCAATAATGCACAAACGACATCACAAAATACTTAGCCAGCAGCGGTCATTTTGCGAATAGTAAAGGCCGTGATTTTATGTGGATACTCTTCTTCAACTTTGACTTCGCTAAAATAATCACCTGCATCGTGTTGCCCCCCCAGCATCACCACCACATGATAATCGCTGGTCGCCATCACCTGCTGCACGCGCAGTTTGCCCGCCTGTTGTTGGAGATGCTCAAACTGCTGCAAACGCGCTTCTGGTGGCTGCTGCGCCAGCGCATCAGGACTATAATTATCCTGGATATAAGCCTGCAAACGCCCCGTATCGCCATTATTAAACACGGCAGTTTGTGCAATCAGACGCATACCCGCACGGCTGGATTTCAACGCGGTTTTATCATCCATTCGTCAGGTCAGCACATGCTCAAACATAAATTCCAGCACTTTATAGGGTTTGTCTTCTTCGACCTTCATAAACAGGCGATAAATACTGGCGTCGTTTGTCGCTTGTGTGGTGACGGTAATCTCAAAGTCATCCACGGCCCATTCCACCCGGCTGATGGTCAGACCGCCTGTGAGTTTCATCAAGCGCCGATACTGATTCATGCGCGTTTCTACTGGTTCAAGTTCTTTTGCCATCATGCTAAAATGCGAATCGATGTAGCTGCGTAAAGTCACCACATCATTACTGTTCAGCGCCCGCAAAAACGAACCCAACTGCACGCCCGCTGGTGTTACCGGTGTTGCCGAGAGGGGCGCGGTCTTTCCTTCATCCGTCATGTTAAAGCCTCCGCTAAAATACGGGATAATTCGCGCTGCACCAACCCCGGACGTTCATCACGCAGTAAAGGCAGGCGCGCACGGGTACGATGTAATTGGTTGAGGTCGATTGTCTGCGTGATTAAGGCCGCGTCGAAATAATGTCCGTGAGTCAGAAAATCACCATCCGGGTCAACCACCGACGACCCGCCCCAGAAATTTTTGCCGTCTTCATAGCCCACCCGGTTGCAATGGACGACATAACTGGTAAACATGCTGCCATAGGCCTGATTGACCAATTCGACCCAACGTGATGAGAGCATCCGGTCTTGCTGGTCGAGGCCGCGTGACGGGCTGGCGCTGTTGAAGATAAACAGGTCTGCCCCATCCAGCCACAACAGATAGGCTGGCGACACATGCCAGAAATCTTCGCAGATGAGCATCCCAACACGCCCAAAGCGCGTATCAAACGCCCGCACACTGTTACCCGCCGCAAAATAGCGCGACTCATCAAACATGGCATACGTCGGCAGATACAACTTGTGATGCACATGCAGGCAGCGCCCACCCGAAAGATAGGCATTGGCAATGTAAAAGCGGCGGCGATTGTCTTCCAGTACAAAGCCAAACACGATGTCGATGGTCTGACTGGCATCGAGCAACTGTTTAAAAATCGCGTCATCGGCCTCTGCGCGAATCGCCACTTCAGATACAAGGTCTTGCACCTGATACCCGGTCAGACTAAGTTCAGGAAACACCACGATATCTACACCCGCATCGTGTGCTTGTTGAATGTACTCAAGATGTTGCTCCACATTGGCGCACACATCACCTAGTTTTGGAGCAATCTGCGCCAGACCGATATTGATACGCATCACATTCCCTTGTTCAGACAGCTACCCCTAGTTTACCCGATATGCCCATTTTCGGGCGAATTTGATGAACACACAAGGCACGAACCTGCCCAATTTCGCTCCCTATGGTCACCGTTGGTCGGTGTGGTACAATTTCCAAACTTGCCCCTAGCGCCACCGTCGCGTATAAATAGGCATAGGTTAATCAATACACAGGCAAATAGACGCCATGAGCGAACAACCACATGATGATTTACTTGGTAAAACTTTAGGCCAATACACAATTTTGGAAGAAATCGGGCGCGGCGGTATGGCAACCGTTTATAAAGCGCGCCAGCAGTCCGTCAACCGGATTGTCGCCGTTAAAGTGCTGCCCCGTCACTTTTTGCATGATCCGGGCTTCCTCGAACGCTTCAATCGTGAAGTGGATGTCGCGGCACATCTGGAACACCCGCACATTTTGCCGATTTATGATTATGGTGAAGCCAACGGCGCGCCCTATATCGCCATGCGTTATCTGGGTGGTGGCAGTATGGCGGAACTCATCCGGCGCGGCGTCCCACCATTGGAAACGATTGAAAAACCCTTCACGCAGATTGCACAGGCACTGGATTATGCCCATCAACAAGGCATCATCCATCGCGACCTGAAACCGGGCAATATCATGCTGGATGAGAGTGGCAATGCCTATCTATCCGATTTTGGTATCGTCCATGTGCTGGGGAGTAATCTCACGGGCAGCATGATTGTTGGGACACCCGCGTACATGAGTCCTGAACAGGCCAACGGTCTGCCGATTGACAGTCGCAGTGATATTTATGCACTGGGTGTCGTCCTGTTTGAACTGTTGACCGGACGCGAACCCTATCAAGCTGAAACGCCGATGGCGCTATTGCTGAAGCATATCAACGAACCGATGCCACCGGTGCGCGATTTCCGCGAAGGTGTGCCCGCGCATGTCGAAGATGTCATCGCCAAAGCCACGTCCAAAGACCCGGATGACCGCTATTCCGCTGCGCTCGATATGGCACGCGCCTTCAC
>CAZTLI010000134.1:2508-11982 GCA_964614375.1 uncultured Anaerolineaceae bacterium | reverse complement strand
ACCTCTGTCACTGAGGCAATGTCGTATCGAACCGAGATATGTGGCGATAGCACATTATGTCCAATACTGTCGCTCGCCACTGAGGTTAATGAAGTATATGGGCGTCTTTTTTGAGCGCCCTTTTGCTTGCCTATAGCCAGAACACAATTTTCTTAAGGGTAATGGAGAGAGTTAATGCCAACCATTAACCAGCTTGTGCGTAAAGGGCGCAAAGATAAAAAGAGCAAGACCAAAGCCCCCGCACTGCAATATACCTTAAATGCCTATACACAAAAACGGACTCGTCGGCGCAAGGGCGCACCGCAAAAACGCGGCGTTTGCACTCAGGTCAAAACCATGACGCCGAAGAAACCGAATTCCGCCCTGCGGAAAGTCGCGCGCGTCCGTCTGAGCAATGGTATCGAAGTCACCGCCTACATCCCCGGCGAAGGCCACCGCCTTCAGGAACACAGTGTCGTCCTGGTGCGCGGTGGACGTGTGAAAGACTTGCCCGGTGTGCGTTATCACATCGTGCGGGGCACGCTCGATACCGACGGTGTGGAAAATCGCGGTCAAGCCCGCAGTAAATATGGCACCAAGCGGCCTAAGAAAGGTTAGGGAAGCACACTATGCCCAGAAGAAATCGTCCCGCGCGGCGGCAAATTGTGCCCGATACCCGCTATAACAATCTGCATGTGGCGATGTTTATTAACCGCATGATGTATGGCGGTAAGAAAAGTACAGCCGCACGCATTATGTATGATGCGCTCGCCACGATTGAAGAGCGTATGAAGAAATCACCGGTTGAGATTTTCGAATCGGCGCTGTCTAATGTGACCCCAACGGTTGAAGTCAAACCTCGCCGTGTCGGTGGTTCGACCTATCAAGTGCCGATTGAAGTCCCCCGTCACCGGGCCACCTCACTCGCCATGCGCTGGATTTTGCAGAATGCCCGGTCTCGTGGTGGGCGCAACATGGCGTCCAAACTGGCAGCAGAACTCATGGATGCCGCTGGTGGGCAGGGTGCTTCGGTTAAAAAGAAGGACGACACCCACCGTATGGCGGAAGCCAATCGCGCTTTCGCCCACTTTCGGTAATGGATAGACCCGGCCCGTCGCTGAACGGCTGCCGGATCGAACTATGTATGACGAGCGATAACTGAGCTAATGGCGAAGAAAAACGCAGCAAAACTTGATCTGAATAAAGTCCGCAATATCGGCATCATTGCCCATATTGACGCGGGCAAAACAACGGTCACCGAGCGTGTGCTCTATTACACGGGTATGGTTCACCGTATGGGTGAGGTGCATGAAGGCGCAGCCACCACCGACTATATGGAACAGGAACGCGAACGCGGGATTACCATCACCTCCGCTGCCGTCACCTGCAACTGGAATCAGCATCAGATCAACCTGATTGACACACCCGGTCACGTCGATTTCACTGCCGAGGTGCAGCGCAGCCTGCGCGTGCTCGATGGTGGTGTGGTCGTCTTTGATGGCGTGGCAGGTGTTGAACCCCAGTCCGAAACCGTCTGGCGGCAGGCCAATGGCTACAATGTGCCGCGCATCTGTTTCGTGAATAAGATGGATCGCGTCGGGGCCAATTTTGAACGGGTGGTCGGTATGATTGTTGACCGCCTGCACGCTAACCCGGTGCCTATTCAAATGCCCTATGGCGAAGGCGAAGACTTCGGCGGGATTATTGACCTGCTGACGATGGAACTCGTGACTTATGGTGATGATCTGGGCACGGCGATTGAACGTCACCCCATCCCGGAAAATTACCGTGAAGCCGCAGAAACCATGCGCGCCGAAATGATCGAGAAAATCGTCGAGATTGATGATTACCTCACCGAAAAGTACCTGATGGAAGAAGAAATCACTGCCGATGAACTGCTGGGCGCGCTGCGTGCGGGCACACTCGCCAACACCATTCAGCCCGTCCTCTGTGGCTCGGCTTTGAAGAATAAAGGCGTCCAGATGCTGCTGGATCGGGTCATTGACCTGCTGCCATCGCCCCTGGATGTCCCACCAGTCAAAGGCACACACCCGTATTCCGATGAGCCGCTCGAAAGACATGCGGATAACAGCGAACCGCTGGCGGCGCTCATCTTCAAGATTGTCACCGACCCCTATGTAGGGCGTCTGGCATTCGTGCGTGTGTATTCTGGTGTGCTGCGGTCAGGCTCGACCCTGCAAAACACCTCTCGCAGCGAACGCGAACGCATAGGCCGTATTGTCCGTATGTTTGCCGATCGCCGCGAAGATGTCGAAGAAGTCGAAGCGGGTGACATCGCCGCCATTCTTGGCCTGAAAAACACCTTCACCGGTGAAACACTGGCTGCGCCCAATGATCCGATTGTGTTGGAGAATATCTCCTTCCCCGAACCGGTGATTGAGGTTGCAGTCGAGCCGGAAAGTAAGGCCGACCAGGATAAAATGGGTATCGCCCTGCGCCGTCTGGCAGAGGAAGACCCCACCTTCCGCGTCGTCGTAGACGATAAGCTCGGTCAGACCAAAATCGCTGGCATGGGCGAACTGCATCTTGAAGTGCTGGTTGACCGTTTGATGCGCGAATTCAGCGTGAAAGCCTCTGTAGGCCGCCCGCGGGTTGCCTACCGCGAAACCGTGACTCGCGAAGCCCGTATCGACCACACCTTCAAACGCCAGACAGGTGGTTCGGGTCAATATGCCCGTGTGGTGCTTGAAGTTGAACCTCTGGCAGACGACGAACTGGATAAAGCCGACGAAGGCTTGCTCTGGTTGGATGAAATTCGCGGCGGGACGATCCCCCGTGAATACATCCCGGCGACGCGCAAAGGGGTTGTTGAAGCCATGCAAGGCGGTGTTCTGGCCGGCTATCCTGTCGTCGGTTTGAAGGTGCGCCTGGTTGATGGCGCGTACCACGAAGTCGACTCCAGCGAAATCGCGTTTAAGGTCGCGGGTTCAATGGCGTTGAAAGAAGCGGTTCAAAAAGCGGGACCAGTCATCCTGGAACCGTCGATGAAGGTTGAAGTCGTCGTGCCCGATGATTATACTGGCTCGGTGGTCGGTGACTTGTCATCGCGCCGGGGGATCATCCTCGGTATGGAGCCGCGCGGGTCGGGCGTATCATCGGTAAGCGCCTCCGTCCCGCTGGGAGAAATGTTTGGTTATGCCACCAACTTGCGTAACCTCACACAGGGTCGTGGCGTGTTCACGATGGAATTTGATCGGTATACTATCGCACCGCAGACGATTGCCGACGAGGTAATCAAGGGCGGGCGATAATCAGGAACGGGGCCGGTTTTCCGGCACGGTTCCACATTAGGTCCGTTGGCGTGCTATGCGCCGAGTGTATGAATCATTTTAAAAGGGATCAAAAAGCATGGCAAAAGGAAAGTTCGAACGCAATAAGCCCCATGTGAATATTGGCACCATCGGTCATGTCGATCATGGGAAGACCACATTGACCGCCGCTATCACCAAAGTGTTGTCGTTGGCGGGTCGCGCGCAGCGAATGAATTATGAAGACATCGACAATGCGCCCGAAGAAAAACAACGCGGTATCACCATCAACATTCGTCACGTTGAGTATGAAACCGAAGCACGGCACTATGCACATGTGGACTGCCCCGGTCACCGGGACTATATCAAGAACATGATCACCGGTGCCGCACAGATGGACGGCGCGATTCTGGTTGTGAGCGCCCCCGATGGCCCCATGCCACAGACTCGTGAACACGTTCTGCTGGCGCGTCAGGTAGAAGTGCCCGCGATGGTCGTCTTCCTGAACAAAATTGACCAGATGGACGACGAAGAACTGTTGGAACTGGTCGAACTGGAACTGTCTGAACTGTTGGAAAGCTACAGCTTCCCCGCTGATACCCCGATTGTGCGTGGGTCAGCCCTGGCAGCCACAGAAAGCGACAGCAACGACCCAAGTGCGCCGGAATATGCCCCCATTCTCCAACTGATGGACGTGGTTGACGAATGGATTCCCACACCCGAACGTGAAGTCGATAAACCGTTCCTGATGCCCGTGGAAGATGTCTTCAGCATCAAGGGTCGTGGTACAGTCGTCACCGGGCGTGTGGAGCGCGGTTCGCTCCTGAAGAATAACGAAATCGAGATTGTCGGTCTGCGTGACGAAATCCAGAAGACCGTCGTGACGGGTATCGAGATGTTCCACAAAGAACTCGACTCCGCACAGGCGGGCGACAATGCCGGCATCCTGCTGCGTGGTATTGGTCGTGAAGAAGTCGAACGTGGTCAGGTGCTGGCGAAACCCGGCAGCATCACCCCACACAAACGCTTCATGAGTCAGGTCTACGTCTTGAAGAAAGACGAAGGCGGACGCCACAAAGCCTTCTTCACAGGCTATCGTCCCCAGTTCTACATCCGCACGATGGATGTGACGGGCACCATCAAACTGCCCGAAGGCGTAGAAATGGTGATGCCGGGTGACGATGTGAATCTCGAGGTCGAACTGATTATGCCAGTCGCGCTCGAAAAAGGTTCTAAGTTCGCTATCCGCGATGGTGGTCTCCCCGTCGGCGCGGTAATCATCACCGAAATTCTCGGTTAACACACCGGGATTTACACAGACACACCACTCGATGCCGGGACACCGCTTCCCGGCATCGACTTCGATAGGTGGAAGTCGTCGAGATTGCGGGCCGTTGGCCTGCGACGCACAGGCGTAGAGGAAAGTTATGGTTGTCAAGAACAAAATTCGAATCCGGCTTAAGGCGTATGACCATCGGGTGCTCGATCAATCGGCGCAGCGCATTGTCGAAACTGCCGAACGCGCCGGGGCACGAGTGGTCGGCCCGGTACCACTGCCGACACGCCTCGAACGGTTTACCGTGCGGCGGTCTACGTTTATTGATAAAGACTCGCACGAACATTTTGAAATTCGGACTCATAAACGTTTGATAGACGTGCTAGACCCCGATAGCAAGGCCATTGATGCACTTATGCGCCTGAACCTACCGGCGGGCGTAGATATTGAGATGAAGCTCTAGTCCCATCTTTTAGATGGCGACGACTATCGAAATCGTAAGCGGGCGCGCTTGCCCGCCAATGCGTATGTGCGCGTGAGCGCAGCAGACGGCGTGCGTGAGACGCAGCACCCCTCTGGAGGCAACGTATGAAGGGTATGATAGGTAGAAAAGTAGGCATGACCCAGATTTTTGATGATAACGGCAACGTGATTCCCGCCACCGTCATCGAAGCTGGTCCCTGCTATGTCACACAGGTTCGCACGGCAGACCGCGACGGCTATGCCGCGGTGCAGTTGGGTTTTGAACAAGCCCGACCACAGCGCCTGACCAAAGGCCAACTGGGGCATCTACAGCGCAATAACCTGCCTGCGCTGCGCTATTTGCGCGAATTTCGACTGCTGCAAGCCGATGTTGATGTCGAAGAAGGGCAGGAAATCAAAGTCGATGTTTTTGAACCCGGTGAAATGATTGATGTGATCGGCACCAGTAAAGGCAAAGGTTTTGCCGGGACGATTAAACGGCATGGCTTCAGCCGCGGGCCAAAAACACACGGTCAATCTGACCGGATGCGTTCACCTGGCTCCATTGGGATGTGCGCCACACCAGGCCGCACGCTCAAAGGCCAGCGCATGGGCGGGCGTATGGGCAATGACCGCGTGACCATCCAGAACCTCCAGGTTCTTAAGGTAGACGCGGAACATAACCTGCTCGCTGTCAAGGGGTCTGTTCCCGGTGCGCGTGGTGGCATCGTATTGATCCGTCCGGCTGTCAAGAAGAGCGGCGCCTAACGGCTTAGCCAGGGCGAAAAGGAGTGAATACGATGCAAGTTCCAGTGTTGGATATGAACGGTAAACAGGTGAAGAAAATCGACCTGCCCGCCGATATTTTTGAAGTCGAAGTCAATGTTGGTCTGATGCACCAGGCCTTTGTGCGCCAGATGGCAAACGCCCGTCTGGGGACGCACAAGACCAAATCGCGCGGCGAGGTACGCCTGAGCAAACAGAAAATCTATCGTCAAAAAGGCACAGGCCGCGCCCGTCATGGGGCAAAAAGCGCCCCCATTTTTGTCGGTGGTGGCATCGCCCATGGGCCGCGCCCGCGCAAATATACCAAAGACATGCCCAAGAAAATGCGCCGGCAGGCCATTCGCTGTGCATTGAGTGCGCTCCTGCGCGATGAGCAGCTTGTCATTGTCGATCAGTTGACGATGGACGCGCCCAAAACAAAAGCGATGCGGGCGACATTGGATGCGCTCGCTGGCGAAGGGGCATCGACCCTGGTGCTGCTGGCAGGGCAAAACGACAACGTGCAGCGCAGTGTGTTTAACCTGCCCAATGCCAAAGCCCTGCATGCCCATTACCTGAATATTCGCGATTTACTGCAATTCGATAAAGTCGTTGTGCCGTTGGATGCGCTGGACATTATCCAGACCATCTGGGGACGGGAGGCGAAAAATGGCTGATCTGCATATTTATGACATCTTGCGCCGCCCGGTGATTACCGAAAAGTCGAATGTGATGTCCGACGAACTCAATCAGTACGTGTTTGAAGTTGCGCCCGAAGCCAACAAAATTCAAATACGTGAAGCCGTAGAACTTATCTTCGAGAAGCAGGTGACCAAAGTGCGGACGATGGTCATGCCCGCCAAGCGCGGGCGTCGTGGTCGCAATTGGTACGTGCGGACGCGCCAGTGGAAAAAGGCCATCATCACCCTTGCACCCGGCGATACACTCGAACTGTTCGACGTTTAAAGGGATGAACTCATGGCAGTAAAAGTCTATAAGCCCACCTCGGCGGGTCGCCGGGGGATGACCGGGCATTCATTTGAGGAAATTACCAAATCAACGCCAGAGCGTTCGCTCACACAGGCGCTGCGTAAAAAGTCGGGTCGTAATAACACCGGACGCATCACCGTGCGCCATCGCGGTGGCGGTCATAAACGGCGCTATCGCATCATCGACTTCAAACGCAATAAGGTCGATAGTCGTGCCGAAGTGCTGGCAATTGAATATGACCCCAACCGTTCGGCACGTATCGCGCTGGTGCAGTATGGCGATGGCGAAAAGCGCTATATCATCGCCCCACTGGGGTTGATGGTCGGCGATACCATTGGCAACGGGCCGCAGGCCGAACTGCGTGTGGGCAATGCCCTGCCGATAAGCGATATTCCACTCGGCACGCAGATTCACAACATCGAACTGCAACCGGGTAAAGGCGGACAGTTGGTGCGCGCGGCAGGGACATCGGCACAACTTTTGGCGAAAGAAGGCGTCTATGCCCAGGTGCGTATGCCCAGTGGCGAGGTGCGCCTCATTCACGAACGTTGTATGGCGACTCTGGGGCAGGTTGGCAACACCGATCACGGCAATATCAAACTCGGTAAAGCCGGACGCCGCCGCTGGATGGGCTGGCGCCCCTCTGTTCGGGGTACGGCGATGGACCCGGCGTCACATCCGCATGGGGGTGGTGAAGGTCGTTCGCCTGTAGGTATGCCGGGGCCAAAAACCCCCTGGGGCAAACCCGCCAGAGGTCAACGGACGCGCCGTAACAAACGGACAGATCGGTTCATTATACGGCGGCGGGGCAAGCGGCGTTAACTGCCGCGATAGAGACAATTTTAAGGAAGGTCTGTTATGTCGCGTTCACTAAAAAAAGGGTATTTTATATCCCCGAAACTTCTCAAAAAGATTGAGAAGCTGAATGCAGAGAATAAAAAAGTGGTGATCCGTACCTGGAGTCGGGCGAGCACTATCTTCCCCCAGATGGTCGGGCATACCATCGCAATTCACGATGGTCGCCGCCATGTGCCGATTTTCATTACCGAGAACATGGTCGGGCATAAACTGGGCGAATTCGCCCCGACTCGCACCTATCGCGGTCACCTCGTCGAGAAGAAGAAGCGGTAATCGGAGCGATGACAATGCAAGTACAGGCAAACACCAAACATCTCCCCATCTCTCCGCAAAAACTGCGCCTCGTCTGCGATCAGGTGCGCGGTATGGAAGCGGAACAAGCGATGGTGGTGCTAGAGTATATGCCGCATAAAGGCGCGGGACTCATTCGCAAAACGCTCGGCTCGGCACTGGCCAATGCCCAGAACAATTTCGACCTGCGTCCCGGCAGCTTGTATATTTCAGAAATTTATGCGGGCGATGGCCCCCGTTTGCGGCGCTATAAAGCCGGTGCGCGCGGGCGCTATAAACCGCGCGTCAAACGAACCGCGCATCTGACGGTCATTCTGGCACAACGAGAGGAAGAATAATATGGGGCGCAAAGTACACCCGATTGGGTTTCGGCTCAAAGTGAATCGTGACTGGGATGCGCGCTGGTTTGCCGAAGGCAGCCAATACGTAGACCTCTTGCATGAAGACTTTGAAATTCGCAAGTTTATTAAAAAGCGTACTGCCCGTGCTGGCGTGTCGCTGATCGAGGTCGAACGCGATCACGAACGGGTCATCGTCACCATCCACACCGCCCGTCCCGGTATCGTCATTGGGCGCAAGGGCGACGCCGTGAAACAGCTTCGTCTGGAATTGCAAGAACGCACCGGCGGCAAGAACGTGCGTGTCGAAGTCAACGAAATCACCAAACCCGATCTCGACTCGGTACTCGTTGCCGAAAACGTCGCCGGCCAGTTGGAGCGCCGGATTGGGCACAGTCGCGCGATGAAACGGGCGGTGGGTCAGGCCATGCGCGGCGGCGCCAAAGGTATCATGATCGAAGTCAGTGGACGCCTCGCCGGGGCCGACATGGCCCGCCGTGAGCGCATCAGCGAGGGACGCATCCCCCGCAACACGCTCCGGGCACACATCGACTATGGTACAGCAGAAGCCCTGACGACGTTTGGTCGTATTGGGGTGAAGGTCTGGATTTATAAAGGTGAAATCTTAAACCAAGAAGACCGGAAAGTTGAAGACCAGCCGGATGTCTATGTGACCCGTTAGGGTGCTGGTTTCCGGCGAATCCGGTACGAGGAGTGTGGCTTATGTTGATGCCAAAACGTGTAAAACATCGTAAACAAATGCGTGGGCGGCTGCGCGGCAAGGCCAGTCGTGGCGCAGTCGTGCAGTTCGGCGATTATGGCCTGCAATCTCTGGAGCCAGTCTGGTTGACCAGCCGTCAGATCGAAGCCGCACGGCGTGCCGTCGTGCGCTATATCCGTCGCCGCGGGAAAATCTGGATTCGCGTCTTCCCCGATAAACCCGTCACCCAGAAAGCCGCCGAAACACGCATGGGTAAAGGCAAAGGCTCGGTGGAATATTGGGTCGCTGTCATCAAACCGGGACGTGTCCTGTTCGAGATGAGCGGCGTGACCGAGACCGAAGCCCGCGAAGCCCTGCGTCTGGCGGCGCATAAGCTGCCCTGCAAAACCCGCTTCATCAAGCGGTATGACCCCATTTCCGGGTTGGAGGTGTAGTAATGGCGCTCTTTGCAGAAGACATCCGCGCGATGGCAGATAGCGAAGTGCTCGATGCCATCGAAGATAAAAAAGAAGAATTGTTCCGCTT
>CAZTLI010000134.1:0-2408 GCA_964614375.1 uncultured Anaerolineaceae bacterium | reverse complement strand
AAACGCTGGGTGGTGGAAGCAGTCCTTGATCTGGGCACGGGTCTCGAACCCGTCGGCGAAGGCGCAGAAGAGGTGCAGGAATGATCCAATCCGAATCCCGTCTCAAAGTCGCCGACAACAGCGGCGCACAAGAACTGCTCGTCATTCGTGTGTTGGGCGGCTCGAAGCGCAAATATGGTCGCGTGGGCGATATTGTAGTCGCCACCGTCAAATCCGCTTCGACACAGGGTGGCGTCAAGAAAAGCGATGTGGTGCGCGCCGTCATCGTGCGGACGAATAAAGAATTCCGTCGCGGTGATGGATCGTACATCCGCTTCGATGACAATGCTGCGGTTATCCTGGCTGACGACCTGACCAACCCGCGTGGGACGCGCGTCTTTGGCCCGGTAGCCCGTGAACTCCGCGATAAGGGCTTCATGAAAATTGTGTCGCTCGCCCCGGAAACACTTTAGTTTTGTGGAGTAGATAGACTATGCAGCGCATAAAAAAAGGCGATACCGTTGAAGTGATTGCCGGTAAAGACAAAGGCGAACGCGGCGATGTCGTCGCCGTCTTGCCCAAACAAGACCGTGTAATCGTCAACGCGATAAATGTGATGAAGAAACACCAGAAGGCCCGACAAGCCGGTAACCAGCAGATTCCCGCCCAAATCGTGGAATTTGATGCCCCCCTGCACCTGTCGAATGTCATGCTGGTGTGCCCCCACTGCGACGCGCGCGTTCGTGTCGGCTTCCGGGTGCGCGACGATGGTTATAAAGTCCGCGTATGCCGTAAGTGTGATGGGGAAATCGAGTAACCGGAGCGAGGGAACGATGGCAACGACGACAATTGAAGCGCGTTACCGGGACGAAATTGTCCCCGCGCTCATGGAAGAATTTAAGTACGATAACGTGATGCAAGTGCCCAATATCCAGAAGATTGTGGTGAATGTCGGCGTGGGCGAAGCCCTCGATAACGCCAAAGCACTAGACAGCACCGTGTCTGACATTCGCCAGATCACCGGGCAGCAGCCGATTGTGACCAAAGCCAGGAAAAGCATCGCCACCTACAAACTGCGCGCCGGACGGGCGATTGGCGTTAAGGTCACCCTGCGCGGCGAGAAAATGTGGGCGATGTTTGACCGTCTGGTGAATATCGCGCTGCCCCGTATCCGTGACTTTCGTGGTGTGCCCGCCAAGCTGGATGGGCGTGGCAATTATACCGTCGGCCTACGGGAACAGCTTGTTTTCCCGGAAATTTCATTGGACAAGATCGACAAAGTGCGCGGTATGGAAATCACCATCGTCACCACCGCCAGTACCGATGAGGAAGGCCGCCGTTTGCTGAAATTGTTGGGTATGCCTTTCCAGGATAATTAGGACGAAACAGGTAGAACTATGGCGAAAAAGTCGATAATTACACGCGAATCACGCCGCAAATATCAAGTTCGCGTGCGTAATCGCTGCAAAGTGTGCGGGCGACCACGCGCCTATATGCGTCGCTTTGGTCTGTGCCGCATCTGCTTCCGTGAACTGGCGCTCAAGGGGCAAATTCCCGGCGTCGTGAAGTCAAGCTGGTAGGAGGCCCGCACCATGACCAATGATCCGATTGCAGATATGCTAACACGCATTCGGAATGCGCTGCTGGCTGGTAAAGCCACTGTCGATATTCCGAAATCAAAAATCAAAGTAGAGATTGCCCGTATTCTTAAAGAAGAGGGTTATGTCGAAGACTATGCCGTTGTCGAAGGCGCACCGTTTGACGTTATCACCGTCACCCTAAAATACTTCGGCAGCCGCCGCGAACGCCGCCCCGTCATTACCCACATTTCGCGTGTGAGTAAACCGGGCCGCCGGGTCTATCGTGGTCGTCGAGACATGCCCCGCGTCTTAAGCGGCACAGGTATCGCCATCGTCACGACCCCCAAAGGCGTCATGACCGCCCAGCAAGCCCGGCGCGAACGGGTCGGCGGCGAAATCCTGTGTTATGTGTGGTAAGGGGAATGTGTGATGTCGCGTATTGGTAAAAAACCGATCACAATACCAACTAAAGTCGAAATCAAGATTGACAAGCAGCATGTCACGGTCAAGGGGCCAAAAGGCGAGATGCAGCTCGATGTGCATCCCGATATGGCTATCGAGCAACAAGAGGGCGATCTCGTGGTGACTCGCCCCACCGACCAGCGTCAACATCGGGCGCTGCACGGCTTGACGCGGGCGCTGCTTGCCAATATGGTGACCGGTGTGTCTACCGGTTTTCGCCGCACCCTCGTGATTGAAGGGGTCGGCTATCAGGCCGAATTGCGCGGGAAAGACCTCGTTCTTAAACTGGGCTATTCCCACGAAATTGTCGTCAACCCGCCTGATAACAATACCTCTTTTGATGTGCCCGCCGAATCGCGTGGTCGTACTGTCCATGTCGATGGGATT
>CAZTLI010000133.1:5141-12080 GCA_964614375.1 uncultured Anaerolineaceae bacterium | reverse complement strand
TTTTCAGCACATAGTAGAGGAAATTTTCCAGACTTTTGTTACCATCCCCGCGTTGAACTTCTCGATATTCGGCTAACAAGCCGTCTTCGTTACATTGTTCCAGATAGTTCAGCAGATTTTGCTCTTCACGCCGTGCGAAACCACTTAACAAGTTTACAAGCGAGTGGGTATTGCTGGATACAAAGTAGACGGGACGTTCTTCTGGATCAACACCGAACGTAAGCGCGCCGTCGCGCAATTCACGCCACCACTTTGCGGTTGCACGCCGGTAATCGACCAGTGAACTGGAAATTAAGCGAAGAGCTATCTGCTTTCGTTCATTTGCCATGAGGGTGAGCGTTGAGATGAAATCATCCCCCCATACCACTTGTAGGCGTTTGACATCTGCCGATTCGATTTTGAGCACCTGTGCGACTAACTTACGCTCCCATTTTTCCAGCAGTGTTGTTCGACCCTCGTTTTCAGCCAGGAAATGGGTCAATTGCCCGGTTTGCAGCAGCGCGTGCATTTTGTTCCATTCGATCTGATAGGCAGTCAAAATCGGCACAAGATCGTCAATATCAGACCGACTGGCGATGAAAACGGCTAAGGTGTCGATTCCGTTGAAATGTACACGCCGCCGTCTACCGGGCGCGCCGACCCGTGCCCACCGCGAAACATCGCCATAATCATTGTCGATAAACGACTTTTCGATTTGTGCCACGACAACTGTTTTCACGCTTGTGATGGAGGCGGGTAAACGCAGTGAACTATAGATCAGCGCCGGAACATCTGGTTCGGTATCGCGGGCTTTGACGTGCAGGGTCGAATTCATTGCCATGTGGCTTTCGACCAGAGACTCGATTTGAATGGCGTCTGTAGAGCGAAGCAGCGAATAATAGGTCCGCATGTACAGTTGAATTTCTTCGGTGCCTGTTTTGGGTACTGTTCTGTCCATAATTAATTGTGCAAAAGCGGCGGTTGACGATTCAACTGCCGCTTCTGTGTCCTCCTCGCTTCGAATTCGGAATTACTTAGCGTTCACGACTGCGTTGACGATTCATATCCGCACGTTGTTTATTCATAAGCTGTTTGCGTTTTTTCATAGCGAGTTGTTCACGACGTGTGGCTTCGCGTTCTTTTGCCAGCACGTTTTCACTCACTTCTTTTTCGGGTTTTGGTGTGAAGAAGGCGTAAACCATCCAACTCACCAGCATGAACAACATGAACAAGACAACGATGACGAACACCTGCATAACAGGTATGCTTGATGTTCCAAAGTCTATGGTATTGGTAGGGAAACCCGCAATCGAGTTGGAAAGCATGTCCGTCACCGGGCCGGATAGGACGAATGCAATTCCCAAAAATACCACGGCTGCGACAAACCCGATTACGCCCAAAAAGGAGGTAATTTTATTTTTCTTTTCCGCCTGTTTAAGGCTGCCACCACCTTCATAACCATCACCACGATAATCTGACATTGATCAGTCCTCCGTCTGTAGTTGACGACTAGCAGCATGAAATGCGTCGATAATCTTATAATATCCGGTACAGCGGCAGAGATTGCCACTGATGCTTTGCGTAATTTGCTCTTGTGTGGGATTGGGGTGCTCTTCCAGTAATTTTGCCCCTGCCATCAAAAAGCCCGGTGTACAATAGCCACACTGCACCGCAGCATTGCCAATAAAGGCATCTTGTATTGGGTGCAGTTTTCCGTTGGTTTGCAATCCTTCAATCGTCACAATATCTGCGCCATGCGCGCGCGGGGCACAGACCATACACGCCATTACCGCTGCGCCATCTAAAAACACGGTACATGCACCGCATTCCCCTTCTGCACAGCCCTCTTTTGTGCCGGGGAGATGTGCGTCTTCTCGCAAAAAACGTAGCAATGTCTTGTCTTGCCCGGTTGCGATGGTCACGGGGTTGCCATTAATGGTGGTTTCAATGGGTTCGTTGTGGGTATGTGAGAAGGGCGTAGGCAATCCATCTGTGACATGACCATTGTTGTGGCCCCATAACATCGCCATTGTTTTGGGCCAATTGGCAGCTTCGTCTCCAGCAGCGAGTGCCCGCAGCGCCCGTGCAATGATAACCTTAATCATTTCAGTCCGGTAGATCGCTGTGCTGCGAACGTCGTCGATAGGTGTTGGTGTGGCTGCCGCGAGTTTTGCCGCTTCCGCAATCGTCTCGGCTGTGAGCTTACGCCCGATGAGGGATGATTCGGCAACTGGAACGCGAATTATGGTCGGGGCAACACTGCCGAGCGTAATCGCTGCTCTGGTAACTGTGTCACCATCAAAACCGAGGACGACGGCACAATCCACAACAGAAATCGCTTGCGCGCGCCGCAGACCGAGTTTGATAAATATGCCGCGTTCGGTGTTTGCGAGTGCGGGAAATGTGATTCGAGTCAGCATTTCATCAGGACGCATCACGGTTTGACGTAACCCTGTATAAAATTCCGCCAGCGGCACTGTTCGTTCGCCTTCAAGCGAGGCGAGTGTCACCTTCGCGCCCAGTGCCATCAAAGGTGTGATAGTATCGTTGGCTGGTGATGCCGTAATTAAGTTCCCGGCAACAGTTGCCCGATTGCGAATTTGAGGCGCTCCCACCTCTAAACAGGCCTGCGCTAAGGGTAGGGCACGGTGGACGAGTAATTCGCTAGCGATGACCTGATTGTGTGTGACCAGCGGCCCTAAATGGATTTCATCGCCATGCAGCGTGATTTGGTCTAATCCCGGAACGCGCGTAATATCAATCAGGGCATGCACATCGGAACGCTGCCCACGTTCGAGTTCGAGGATGATGTCTGTGCCACCCGCAATAATCCGCGCATGATCTTGATGTTCGGCTAGTAATTCCATGGCTTGAGCGATGGACGTGACAGTGAAGTAATTATCCCACATGGTGCAATGGCCTACTTTATTTCGTGACATCCTAGAGTTGCACAAGATTATACCGCAACTCAGTCAACAATTGGTGAACAATCACGGTGTATCTTGTTTGATTGGTACTACCATATCACAATTCTATTAAAGACGTGAGAGAGTTGATAACCAATGGGTACAATTCACAACAGACATGTAAACTGTTGGTCATACGATCAATTTGTGGATTGCCCGATAAGCAGGTGAAATCAGGTAAGATTATGGATTTTATTAAAGCTCTTATTAAACGCCGATAAACTGAATGGTGCTTATCTCAAATCGTCAATCGACTTGTGTCATAGGATCAATGTCAATGAGAGTCATGGGGTTGATATTGACCACATGCGTATCGAGATAGTCGCTTCGGGTGGTTTTACGCCTATCCCATGTATGGACGTGCCCATGAACCATATATCGTGGGCGATACCATTTCAAAAACCACAAAAATGCTTCAAATCCGTTGTGGGGAAAATCCTCTTCGTCATGAATTCCGCGTGCGGGTGAATGGGCGACAAAAATGTCTGCGCCATAGCCATATTTACGCTTGCGATAGAGCAAGCGCGGGGCAAGTCCTAACACCATCCGGCGCATGTCAAACTGTGAATATTTTACAGGATCATCGTTGTATTTAATTGACCCTTCCAGACCAACGAAAGTTAATCCTTTATACTCGAAAATATTTTGATGCAGATTAATACCGCCGGGTGGATTCATTTCATATTGCGTATCGTGATTGCCGCGGACGTAGAGCAGGGGAACATTTAGGATAGAGACGATATATTCCAAATATACCGGCGGCAAATCGCCACAACTCACAACCACTTCAACATCATGATATTGTCGCCGCAGATTACTTGCATTTTCAAGCTGTGGCAAAACGGTATCGCTAACAAACATTATTTTCACAGCGCATTTGTTCCCATAACACTACTGCCTGTTTTGTAACAAAATAGATGACATTACACATTTTCGGCATCAACTTCACCTATCCATTGCATCGGTTTACCTGTGCCACCGCGTCGTATCATGATGATTTCGGCAAGGATGCTAACTGCAATTTCGACAGGCGTTTCGGCTTCGATTTCTAAGCCGATGGGGGCATGGATACGGACGAGTTCATCAGACGATAGGCCGCGTTCCTCATTGAGGGCTTTAACGGTCAAAGCCCAGCGCCGCCGACTACCAATGACACCAATGTATGGGGCAGGCGTTTGGAGCAGGCGAGGGATAAGGTCAATATCAACTGGCAATCCGCGTGTGAGTGCGGCGATGTAGGTTTGTTCGTCAATTGTGATATGGTCAGCGATGTCGCCAGGTTTGCAAACAATATACGCATCCATATCCGGTAAATAGTCCGCGTTGCAAAATTCCGCACGGTCATCCGAAATCACGACACGAAAACCTGCCCATTTGCCCAATTCTGCCAGAGCCTTCCCCGTATGACCCACACCAATAATTAGCAGTAATGGCGCGACACCTAATGGCTCGAAGAACATCTTCGCAGTGCCGCCACAAATGCCGGGGTCACCGTCATCAAGGTTGTTTAGGGTGTAGGCTTCTAGGCGTGATTCACCACTCGCCAGCGCTGCTTTCGCCGCCTCAATCGCCCGCGATTCCATCGCGCCGCCGCCAACCGTGCCCACGATAGACCCGTCGGCGTACACCAGCATCTTGCTGCCGGTATGACGCGGTATTGACCCCTGCGTTTCAATAATGGTGACCAGTACCGCTTGTTTGCCCGTGGTCTGGGCTTCGACAAGTGCCTGATAGACCGGGAGATTGTCATCCATCGTGGTTACTCAAACTCATAGATTTCAATATCATCCAATAACAACCGTCCATCTGGCAAAACGGTGTAAATATCACTTTCCGGGATAAGGCGTTCGTTTGTTTGCGGATTATAGAATCCAATCGCGACATGATACAGCCCGTTTGGCGTGTCATTGACATTAAATGTAATTGTATCTTGACGGCTGCCTTGAAGCCAATTGCCGGGTGTTGAGTCGCCGAAACCAGACAAAAGGCGTCCTCCTAAATAGCCATCATGCTGAACAATGGGCGGTTGGTCAAGGTCGTCGTACAGGTGAACGAAGAAGCGATAATCACCCGTACTGCTGCCATCACTGTACCAGTCAAAGTTAGCCAAAATGACAGGCCGCCCGCGAATTAATCGCTGACTCACGGATTCGGAGGATAGGACGAATGCGCCATCTTGATAGGATGCCAGCATCGTGTCGAGTTGTGGGTCAGGTTGATAGACTCCCTGTTCAACACGGTGATACGCTGGCATATAGTAGCCATCTCCCACATGCGAGACGATACGGATTGTCATTGTTTCTGTGACCAATTCAGCCGGAATCAGCGTTGCAAGATCAAGCCAGAAGCCCGGATTATGTATAATGACTCGTGTACTAATAAATACATCGTTCGCATAAATGTCGATCGTACCCGCATGGATGGTATGGACACGGGTGATGAGCATCGCATCAAAATCGGGATTGAGGTCGCGTACAACGAAATTTTCTTCACCATTGATACGCCGTGCGGCATCCAGAAAGTGTGTAGGATTTGTACCGTATTGCATATCGCGGATTTCTGTTGCAAATCCCGGCAGGGGAGTCGCGTTTTGCCATCGATAGTCGTGTGATTGTTCAGAAGCAATATCCCCCACGTTTACGCCATCTGCAAAGCGAAAACCATTTGTGTAATCAAATGCGCTGCCCACGACCGC
This sequence comes from uncultured Anaerolineaceae bacterium, assembly GCA_964614375.1. GTDB lineage: Bacteria > Chloroflexota > Anaerolineae > Aggregatilineales > Phototrophicaceae > CAZTLI01. The sequence goes on along the minus strand of CAZTLI010000133.1, from coordinate 6,440 downwards.
TTCGCGGCGATAGTCGGCTTCTGACCAGTCCGGTTGATAAATGCCCTGAGAATTTGCCGCCAGCGCCACATTTGCCCGTGCATCGAGATTGACCGTAAATATGGCTAGCGGATTGGCATAGAGTCGTGTTTCCACCAATGTGCCCAAGCCGTAGCCATGTCCCTCACCATAAGCTGCGATATAATCGGGCTGCTCGCGCAGCAAAAATTCCGCCACTGCACCCGGCCCATTGCGCCAGTACGCCGCCGCGCCGGGAGTAGTCAGACCTACCATATCGAGCGTCCGGCGATTGCCCATGTAACGCATCATACCCACGTCATGGACGGCGATTGTTGCATCAGCCGGTGTATTCTCACGCAACCACAGCGCCATTTGATAGGGTTGACGATAGACATAATCGACATTAATCAGATGGAATTGCCAGAATGTAAATAATATTGGGATACTAAAAAGCGGAATGACAATGGCAGCGTAACTGATGATCATAATTCGTAGAGTCTGTAGTGACGAGTTCTGGTTCAGGCGTGTTAACAGCCAGTGCATCCCGTATCCTGCCAGAGGGAAAAACAGAATTATCAATGGCATCTGATACCGTTTGAAATGCCAGAAGGCGGTGTCGAGTGTGGATACAGCGGCGGTTACCGCAAAGAACCAGCCCACTATGGCAAGGCCTACCCAACGCTTATCTCGCAAAAACAGCATTCGCGCCAACCCAATACTGCCGAACAGCGGCAGTATGATAGGGAGGTACTGCAAATTGCGTTCGGCATTATTCCCCATGATTAATTCGCGCCACATGGTCACGAAGTTAACTGTAATGCGGTTAAAGATAACTGACCAGTCAGGCGGAATAGAGGCCAGAATAGATTTTGCCTGTGTACCCGTTGCGGAAGTCGTCCCCGTAATCAGATAGTTGACAGTGGGCTGTATGAGGGCTGCAATGAGAGGTATGGCTAACCAAAATCTCCAGCGATCAGGTATAGATTTGGCATCGGATTGCGTATCGGCGCGCCTGAGCTGCATCGCCATTGCCACAGTCGCAATCGCCGCCATCATGCTGCCTTCGGGGCGTGTGAGGGATAACAATGTGGCAGCGATGACAAACGCGCGAAATTGGTGACTGAGGATGGTATAGAGCGTGAATAATGTGAAACTGATGATGAGGCCTGTTTCCATACCACTCATGAAATGCCATGACACAGCGCCATTCATGCCGAACCAAATCGGCACTAACACGGCTAACCACTGACTGCAACCACTGTAGCGGCAGACCTGATACATTGCCCACATAGACATCAG
>CAZTLI010000133.1:0-5131 GCA_964614375.1 uncultured Anaerolineaceae bacterium | reverse complement strand
GCGCTGCTTGGCGGCCACATGGATCGCCACGGGCATCAGCAACGCCAGCGCGCCAATGCTCATCGCCCAGAGGCCAAGATTCAATTCCTGAAAACCCAGCAGATGACCTGCTGCGAGCACAAACGGATAAATAAAACTCGTCGCACCGGAGGTTGCCGGGTCGCCGGGATTGTAGATATAAGGCTGACCGTGTGCCATTTGTCGGGCGTATTGAAAGTGGATATATACGTCATCCAGCGGCATCAGGAGGTTGCCGCGTCCGCCCACCAATCCACTGATGACATAGATTATGAAAATCCCCGCAGCGATAAGGCAGAACAATGCCCAAATCGCATGTTGGCGCTGAAAACGAGAAAACAAATCTAAACTCAACCCTCAATTATACACAACGAGGCACATCCACGATGTGCCCCGAACATATTAGGTGCAATTGTTTAGTAATGCTAGTTGGAATAGCCGTCGGCAAAGGTGTCAATCATCAAGCGGACATCGTGCCCCAGTGGATAGAGAATAGGGCAGGTGGCGCCTGCTGCGACATATTCACGCACTTTTGCCCGGACTTCCTGCGGCGTGCCGGAGGCCGTAATCATCTGCACCACATCATCGGGTACGAGCTTCATGGCTTGTTCAATTTGTTCTTCGGTTGCAGGCCACGTCAGCACTTGACCAATTTCGTCGAGTAAATCTTGACTAACCCCGCTGGCTTTCATGATGTGTGGTTGTTGACCAAGATACTGCGTGACCAATTTGCGCGCCCCATCAAGCGCTTGTTTGCGATTATGATCGACTGAACAAACCACAAGCTGCGGACGGTCAATATCATCAATCGAGCGGCCTGCTTTTTTCGCGCCTGTTTCGAGCTGTGCCATTGCCCCGTCGTTGTATGCAGGTGAAACGAGATAATTCAAGACCGCGCCGTCGGCAATTTCACCCGTGAGTGCCATCATTTTGGGGCCGGTCGCGCCAATGTAAATGGGAACGTTACGCGGTTCTTTGCGCCCATGCACGACATCCAATTCCACGTCATCGAGTTGGACGAATTCCCCATGAAAAGAGACCCGCTCCCGTTTGAGCAGGGCACGGACAACCGTCACCACCTCGCGCATTGCCAGCAGCGGCTTTGTGCGATTGATGCCCACTTTAGATGCCAGGGGGTCCCACCATGCGCCAACGCCACAAATTATACGGTCAGGCGCAAGATCATCCAGTGTGAGAAAGGTCGCGGCGATAACAGCGGCGTTGCGTGTCCAATTGTTAATGACACCTGAACCGATTTTGATGCGATTGGTGGTCGCGGCGAAGGCCGCCATCGGCACAATTGCATCACGGACTAAGCGGCTTTCCGCTTGCCACACCGCTTCAAACCCGCGCGACTCGGCATATTGCACGTATTGAATGGCATCTTGTAGTGGATGTGCATCCTGTAAGTATAGAGCTACTCGATCAGCCATCGGTCAGTCTCCTAAAACGGTCTTAGTTGGTAAAAAGGGAGGCAAGGATGAAAACCCACCATCTTGAATAATCAGATTATACTGTTCCAGGTCTTCCGGTAAATCGACATCAAGCGCGATATAGTCTGATTTATAAATGTGAACTTCGGCGCCACTTTCCCGTGCAAGCTGAATATGGGCTTGAAAGCTATTGGGGCCATAGTGATATTGAAACAGTCCCGGTGGACGTACAAACAGCGCATTTGTGCCGTCGCCATGCTGGTCGGTTGCGATAACCGTGCTGAATGCGGACGTGCCCATATCAAGAATATTTACAATGTCCTCACCACGCACAAAGGGTAAATCTGCTGGCAAAATAAGCACCGCTTCGCAACCCCACGTCCGTACCACCTGTGTCGCTCGCATGAGTGCGGGATTGAGTTCGGGTGTGCCGCTTTCCTGGACTGTTTTGGCGCCATATTCGCGCGCTATTGATAAGGCTCTGGTATCGCGACTGACAACCAGTGTGCCCACGATGCGAGGGACATCGGTCACCACAGCGAGCACCTGTCGTAACATAGCTTCGGCAAATGCGGCGCGTTGGTCGGGTGTCAACACATCTTCTAAACGACTTTTCGCACGATTCAGGGGTTTTACAGGAATGATGACCCAATTGCACATTACTCCCATCCTCCTATCCAGTTTAGCACAGCGTGTGCTACCTGTTGTTTATCTGTTTCGTTCTTCATCCATGTGTTCATTGCAGTGGTACGTATGCCGGGTATATCCAGGGGCGCATCGGCGGAATCAGATACAAATCCATTGATGACATCACCATAGTAGCCAGCGACCTGCCGGGTAGTCACGTCATAGTTGAGTTCTGCCATCAATTTCGCCGTTGGCCCTTTAACCGCTTGCCCGCCGATGAGGGGGGTAATTGCCACGCGCGGCACTGGTCGCTGAATGATAAGATCGCGCATTTCTGGGACATCTAAAATCGGTGCGATAGACAGCCAGGGATTTGATGGCGCGATAAGAATGCAATCGGCATTGTTTAACGCCTGCTGTACGTCAGGGGTTACGGTTGCTTGCTCAATACCTGCGAAGCGAAGCGACCGGACAGTTGGCTGCCAGCGATGTCGCACGAAATACGTTTGGAACGATAATTCACCATGTTCGACCGTATCAACCTTCGTAGCGACTTCGGCATCAGTCATGGGCAATATACGACATGCAATACCCAGTCGCGTTGTGAACTGACGTGTAATTTCTGTCAGGGTACACCCCTCACGCAGCCATTGTGTTCGCAGGAGATGTGTTGCCAGGTCTTTGTCGCCCAGCCCGAACCATGTGTCTTCGCCATAGCGTGTCAGCATTTCCAGCATCGCACGGCTGTCATTGGCGAGACCCCAACCATGATGTGGATCGACCACATCCGCCAGGGTGTACATAATTGTGTCCAAGTCGGGGCAAATGCGTAGGCCATAATACCAGAAATCATCCGCCGTATTCACAATCACCGTTAACTGCTCAGGTTGAAGGACTTTTGACAAGCCGAGTGCCAGTTTCGCACCCCCTACGCCGCCGACGAGGACGACGATATTCTCTAAAGCCAAAGCACACTCTCCTCAAGTGGACGTCGTGTTTTCTCGCGCGTTTGTGCTGGATAGCCTATGGTCAATAAGGCTTGTGGCTGCCAATCTTCTGGTAAATTCAATGTCTGGCGCACGACATCCGGCACAAACAGCGGCGCACACATCCAGCACGCGCCTAGCCCCAATTCATGGGCAGCCAACAGAATATTTTGTCCCGCCATTGCCGTGCTTTGCACCGCCATGAGATATTCGTTGTTCGCCCGCTTTTCATCGGGATAGCTGTCCATGTCCACCATCGTCAGACACAGGACAATGACAACAGGCGCGCACGTAATTCGCTCATAAGACCGCGCGACATCTTTCTCGATAACCGCTTCGGGCACATTATCGGCCTCTAAGTCGTGTCGCAAGCGCGTACCCATTGCGGTTGCCAGCGCGACTTTGCTCTGTTTTTGTTGTATCACTGCAAAACGCCAGGGCTGACGGTTATGTGCTGATGGCGCCCAGATAGCCGCAGTCAACACCGTTTCGATGAGGTCTCGTGGCACCGGGGCGGGATGGTAGCGACGAAGCGAACGGCGTTGTTGGATCGTATCTGTCATCAATTTGCTGTTTTGTTTATCCATTTTTAAAGGTCATAAGCCTGTTTTGGGCTAATGCCACATTATCATTATACACCTGTCTGGTTGGAGGAAGATTGGCAACTGGTCACAGGTTATGAATTAACGGTACAAATCTTGCTCTGGTGGGCGCACCAGCTCAGCGGCTTGACCGTCCGTTCGTTCGAATTGTAAGCCGCGTACCAGGACAACAGGGCGGCCTTCGTCACTTTCGCCACAGAGTAAATGCGCGGCGGAAGCGACTAAATCGGCGTAACCCTGCATACTGATTTGCAGTTCACGCCCGAACAGGTCAGTTTGACCACGTAAATCTACCAGTGCAGGCATTCCAGCGACACCTATAGCCACGCCAACATTACCCATACGAAACGGTCTACCATGTGTATCACTGATGACGATTCCGACTTCGACCCCGGTGACAGCAACTAATTGTGCGCGTATTTGCTGCGCCGATTGATCGGGATTGCCCGGCAGGAGGAGCACTTTGTCGCCCGTATCATCAACATTCGATTGGTCTATCCCGGCATTCGCAGAGATAAAGCCCAGACGGTGCTGCGTCACCAGCACCCCAACGGCTTTGCGGGATACCATTTTGCTTTCGCGCAGTACCAGTTCTACGATACGCGGGTCTTTCTGTGTTTCATTCCCAATTTGAACGGCTTTTTCACCCGGTTCAATTGTGGTCAAATCAACGATGCAGCCTTCGGCCTTCGAGACGATTTTTGATGAGATGACCAATACATCGCCTGTTTGAAGAGATAGCCCGGACTGCTGTAAACTATTGAGAATAATTTGTGCGAGGTCGTTACCGGGTTGAACCAGCGGAATACCGGGTAATGCGACCAGTGACAGAGATGTAGGCGCTTCGACCACGGCTATTCCACGCCGGTGATGCGAATCCCGGCGCCTTTCACCTTGTACGCTTTGTTGATATACAGAATGACGGGTGTTAGGGCTTCGGCGGCAATCGAATTGACCAGCGGGCCGGCGTCGATACCGCGCATACCACTGGCTTCGACCAGCTTTATCACTTCTGCCTTCGCAACTGCATCATCGCTGCACACCAGCACATCACAATCGACAAATGTATTGGGATTCTTGATTTTAACAGAACTCACATTATGGAATGCGCCAACGACTTTGACTGTATCGCCCAATAGCGATTGAGCTTCCAGGGCTGCTGATTTGCCTTCGGGAATGTAAACAGAGGTCAAGTTGGGTGGGGCGAGGGGAACGGTCAAATCCACCACCACTTTGCCGTCAAGGTATTGCTTAACACCATGTAGTGTATCTTTGTGGGCGCTGTAGGGCACACTCAGCACAATGATGCTGGCTTCTTGCGCGGCATCGGCATTTTCCATCCCGACCAGGTAATCACCGCCCAATTCCTCGTTCATTTCGGCAGCGCGAGTTTGAGCACGATCCTCATTACGCGAACCAATAATCACCCGATAACCATTTAACGCCCAGCGCATCGCCAGACCAG
>CAZTLI010000132.1:0-12122 GCA_964614375.1 uncultured Anaerolineaceae bacterium | reverse complement strand
AAGAAACTATAAATGAATGAGAAAAACTTGACCCGAAATACGTTACCGGACAACGCAGTTACCGAACTCCAGGCCGAGGTTGCCCGTTTGCAGGCCGTGCATAAGGCGATGATTCAACTTAATCAGGAAGCATCCTTTGATGAACTCATCAAGCGATTGACCAGCCTGATTGCTGAGATGGTGGCCTGTGATCATGTTGTGGTCTTTGTCATTAATCCAGAAGACGGCAGCCTTCACTATCGAGCGATTAGCAAACATCTGAGCAATGCGGAGAATCAACGCACCCTCAGAGACTCGATTATTGGCGTCCGTAATGTGAACGATGATGCCATACTTGGCCCACTCTTAGCTGGTAAGACGGTTGAAGCAACAGCCGATTTACTAAAAGAGTCCAAAGTCAGCACATTAGGCACCTTACTTAATCCCAACGGACTGCTGCTCGTTCCTGTTTGCTTTAATGATGCGCTGTTGGCTTTGCTGGTGATTGACGCGAAAAAAGTCAAAACCATAAGCGCTGATGATCGTGCAAAACTCGAACTGCTCGCGGCATCGGTAGCCGTCACGCTGCGTAACGCCCGGACACAAGACGAAACGGTCACCAAGCTCAAAGCCAGTATGCGGGAGATGAATATCCTCCAGCAGATTGATGAAGAACTCAATGCCAACATTGAACTCAATCATGTGTTTAATATGACACTTGATTGGGCGCTCCGGTTTACCAATGCCCATGCTGCCTCACTTGCGCTATATAATGAACCTGAAGATTCACTGCGTACCATCACCGACTATGGCTACAATGCAGGCAGCAGGCAGTTAACCCAAATTCGTGAAGAATCGCAAAGTGGGATCAGTTATCGGGTGGCACGCTCCGGCATTTCCGAAGTCATACCCGATATATCGTTTGAAAAAGACTATGTACCGGTGATGCCCGGTGTCCGCGCGCAGATGGCTGTCCCCGTCACGCGCGAAGACAAAGTTGTGGCGGTGGTCACATTAGAAAGTAAAAAATTAGACGGGTTCAACGATGAACATCTGGAATTCGTCAAGAAACTCTCGACCCGTGCAGCCGCAGCGATTGATAATGCGCGTCTTTTTACAGAGACCGAGCACGAACGTGGAAAACTCACACAGATCCTTCGCAACATTGCCGACATCGTGATGGTCATCGGCACAGACAACCGTTTTGTGCTGGTCAATCAATCGGCAATCGCGGCATTCCGTCTCTACGCCGACCAATCATATGTTGGACGCAACTTCTTCGAGGTCATTGAGCACAATCAACTTCGCGAGACCTATCGTCGCGCAGTCGGCTTGCAAGAAAGCGTGATTGAAGAACTCGAACTCACCAATTCCCGTATTTATCACACCCATATTTCTCGGCATGATGATATTGGCTGGATTATCGTCATGCAAGACATCACGCCTTTCAAGGAAATGGACAGACTGAAGAGTGAGCTTATCGCAACCGTCAGTCACGACTTGAAGCAGCCGCTTAGTGTGATGCGGGGCTACCTCGACCTGTTACAAATGAGCAATAACTTCGATGAACGTTCCATCACGTTTGTCGATATGATTGACAAATCCATTCGCAATATGCGTAATCTCATCGACGATTTGCTCGATCTCGCCCGCATCGAATCCGGGTTGGAACTGGCATTTGAATCCGTCCAGCTTAAGGATGTGCTCAAAGAGTGTATCGAGGAAAATATCCCGCGCGCCCATAATAAAAATATGACTCTGATAGATGAGGTGCCGGATAATCTACCCACAATTCGCGGTGAAGCGGCACGGCTGCGGCAAATTTTCACCAACCTCATCAGCAACGCCGTAAAATATACACCGCCTGAGGGTGAAATACGCATCAATGCCGAAAAACGCAGCGCGACTGTTCGTGTCCAAATTAAAGATAATGGTCTCGGCATTAGCCCCGAAGATCAAGCGCGCATCTTTGACCGCTTCTATCGTGTACGGCGTCCCGAAACAGACAGCATTGATGGTACAGGTCTTGGGTTGGCAATCGTCAAAAAGCTAGTCGAAGCCCATCAAGGCAAGATAGGTCTGGAAAGCGAGTTAGGTGAAGGATCGGTCTTCTTCGTCACGCTGCCTACGGAAGCGGCAGAATCATAGAAAAAAGAAGGCCACTCCATCGTGACCTTCTCGAACATCCCTAATCATCATCTGCTGTATCATCCGGCGGGGTAATGAGGATGCCCGGTTCGGCAGGTTTTGGAGACACAGGTCCTGCTTTGTGAACCGCAAGCTCTTCATGCTCGTCTTTTGCGATATGCAAATCCACTTCACGCAACTCATTGGCTGCATTTACTGAGATTATCATCTTAATATCCACTTCGTTGGATACCAATCCCAGTTCCTGCAACGTCCATATCGTGGTGATTTTGTCGCTCAGATTAGGCCACTGGTCTTTGGCCCATTGATAGCGTTTGCGTGAGAATTGCCAGATTTCTTCAGGCAATTTATCCCACTTATAATTCTGGTACTCATGCCAGATCAAATTTTGATCGGTTAATGGGAACAGCACATAGAGCATGGCTTTTTGAACGGCAGCGGCGTCACGTCCGTGCCCTTCATTGATCCAGTTGTGATGATATTTATCAATGAACGTGAAAATGCCATAATGTGAGAAATGTTCAATCTCCGCTAGCAACTCCTGATGGCGGCTATAGGCTTCGCGATATGTGGCCTCGAGTGCCACACTTGGTTCGGGAACATGCTCACTGTGTTTATGATCGTGATCATGGTCAAATTGCTCTGCCGAAACATTGTGCAAATAACTCACAAGACGGCGTATGCGATATGGCTCGACATTAAATTTGACCATCTTGGCGTCCAAAATCAGATCAAGGAACAAATCCGCAATTCCCCGCTGTCGCGCTTCATCATGCGCGCGATGTAATCCGCACTTATAGTTGAGTACCTCGCCGGGTACAAAGCTAATCTGTTTGACTTCTTCGACAGATACTGCTTTAAAACCATTATGGGCAATCCAAATTTGATAGATTGTGATGACTGCGCCAGCAATAGCAATGGTTATCAGGGCCTCAGTCTTCTGGGTGACCAACACAATGCCCATAATGTAACTGGCAATCATCCCGCGCAGACCAGCAAATCGCAGTGATTTTGCCTCGGCTGAACCCGGTTCAATCCCACGATCGCGCAGGGCATTATCGCGTACAAAGAAGACTGTGGTACTGGTGATGATAAATGCGCTGACAAAGCCGAAGGCATAATAGGCTTCGACAACCACAACCTCGCGAATCACCGGAATCATAATCGCCGAAATACCCCAGATGACGAGAATACCCATACGATCATCGTTAAATAGGCGAGGGAGACGCCCAAGCCGCGCTGCGTTTGCCGCGACAGCCGCACCGCCGACATAACCACCGCCCTGTGCCAGCAGCAGAATAATCGCCAGCAATACACCGGCAACCGTCAAAATACCTTGACCAGATGTGCCCTGTAAGGCCTGCGTAATCGTCCGCGAGAAAGCAATTTCGCTCGCAAGGTCGTCAATGACTCCGGGCGGCGGTTGACCATTTCCTTCAGTTGATGTGCCCTCGCCTGTTTCTTGTTCTTGTGCCAACTGTTCTTCATAGAGTTGGCGTGCGGCACGTCGATCTGCTTCTGTCACAACAATTGCGTCAGGATTCACGCCCCTTCCAAACATCTGTGCAGCCACTATCTCATACTCAATGAGCAGCGTACTATAGCCTTCTGTCGCCGGGATATTCCACTGTCGCGCCGCATAGAGTTGAACCACGCCGGTACTAATCAAAAAAATCGCCGCCAGAATAAGCGCCGTATTGATGACCTTCCATTTTGGGCGTGCCGCATGTTTCCCACTCGCCGGAATCACCTCATAACCCGAAAAACCCAGCATGGCACTGCTCATCGAGCGGAAAAAGAGTTGGAAGAATAATACTGAACCTAAAGCAGGCAAATCCTGTGTGACCTGCACCACATGCTCCGCCACGCCTGAAATTTCTAAGCGACGGACAATCCCATCGGTCAACACGGCCCATTCGGGATTGGCTGTCGCGGTAATGCCCACCAGCGTCAGCGCGCCAATTGTAAACAAGGTGAATGCGCCACCGCCTAGCAAGAATAACGGCACCGCGCGCTTTGGCCCAACGGCGACCAGAACCGCCATGATGAAAAAGGCATAAAACTCAGCCAGTAAAATGCGAAAGTCTGCCAGCTGTGGCAGGAATAACATGGTGACATCAGCCGCCGAAATTGAACTAATGATAATCGTCAAAATCGCGTCAATAAAAAAGAGACTTGTGCCAACCCATGATAGTACACCCAGCCGTGGCGGGCCAACCGCCTCTACCAGAGGCCCGCTTCCACCTGCATTCGGGCGAAGATAGGCCCCGGCTTTATAGGCGGGCACGATGCCCAAAAATAACAGAATAGATAGGGCTGTAAACGCCATTATCGCGATGTCATGATGCCCATTCGCCCCATGAATGGCAAGCAGCGTCTGATAGGCAGCGACACTAAACGCATCCGCCGCAATCTCGAAGATCAGCGCCAATATGCCCAGCCCCGACCCACCCAGCAGCAAACCTTCCACCATCAACTTGGGGAGTTTTTTGTCAGCCTCTGTGCGCTCTTCCCGATTTATGTAACTTTTGAACATTTGGAACGGCCTTTAATCAGATTGTTTGGCTCAAACGACGCATTACGATACCATAATTTTTACCCTTTGCGGAGATCAAGCGCACGGTCAATTACAGGTCTTTACAAATCTGTCGTCTGTCTGAAGCGCACTTGAATGCCCAACACTGCACCGTCTGGCGACGATGCTTGCAGGAGATAGCAGCGGTAGGTTAATATCATAGGGCTTTTAATTAAATGTGGATTCGAAAATAGACAATGCCCATTATCCAATCTCAGATTGATACGCACAGTGAAAGCTACCAAACCTATTACAGTCACAACTGTAAACTGGTGGAACAGTTGCAAGAGCGGCAGAGACAGGTTCGCAACAGTGGCGAACGGGGTATCACACGTATGGTGGAGCGGGGCAAATTGCCGCCGCGTGAACGTCTGGAACGCTTGCTTGACCCGAATACCCCTTTCATCGAACTGAGTACACTCGCTGCATGGAATATGTATGATGATGAGACCCCCGGCGCGGGACTTATTACCGGTATTGGCGTCGTCAGTGGTGTTGAATGTGTCATCACGGTCAATAACCCGGCAATAAAGGGTGGTACAACCTACCCCGTTTCGCTGACAAAATCGCTTCGGGCGCAAGACATAGCCTTGATCAACCACCTGCCCATGATCATGCTGGTCGAGAGCGGCGGCGCAAATCTGCCCCATCAGGCGGAAATTTTCGTTCCCGGCGGACGGGGCTTTGCCAATCAAGCACGACTAAGCGCAAAGGGCATTCCACAGGTGGCGGTGGTTTTTGGCAATAGTACAGCCGGCGGCGCATACATCCCCGGCATGAGCGATTACACCGTGTTTGTCCGTAATCAGGGCATGGCCTTTCTGGGTGGGCCACCGTTGGTCAAGATGGCGACGGGCGAAGAGGTCGAAGAAGAAGCCCTTGGCGGCGCAGATATGCACGCACGGATTTCGGGTCTCGCAGATTACATTGCGGAAGATGATGCCGACGCGCTACGCATCACCCGCGAGGTAGTTCGCGGATGGAACTGGCAAAAACACCTGCATGTCACACTGCAAACACCCGAACCGCCCCGTTATGACCCGGACGAACTACTTGGCATTGTCCCGATAGACACTATTCGTAAACCATTGGATATGCGAGAAGTCATCGCGCGCATTGTTGATGGATCGCGGTTTATGGAATTCAAGCCAGACTATGGCACGACTCTCGTGTGTGGACACGCCCATATCAATGGCTTCCCGGTGGGAATCATCGCCAACAACGGCATCCTGTTCTCCGAATCCGCACAAAAAGCGACACAATTCATCCAACTTTGTAATCATTCATTCACACCATTGATTTACCTGCAAAACATTACCGGCTTCATGGTTGGGCAAAAATATGAGGAAGGCGGCATTATCAAACATGGTTCACAGATGATTAACGCTGTCGCCAACAGCCGTGTCCCACAATTCACAATCTTGATCGGCGGGGCGTATGGCGCGGGCTACTATGCCATGTGTGGTCGTCCTTACGATCCGATTTTGCTGTTCGCATGGCCTACGAGCCGGACAGCGGTCATGGGCGCGGAACAAGCAGCAGGTGTACTCGGTATTATTCAAGAGGCGGCGGCACGACGGCGCGGCGATGAACCGGACATGGAGCAAATTGAGCAAATGAAGTTCATGGTGCGCTATAAATTCGAGGAGGAATCCGACCCCTATTACGGCACTGCCCGCATCTGGGATGATGGATTAATCGACCCGCGCGATACCCGCCAGGTCTTGACCGTTGGCCTATCCATGTCGTATAACCGCGATTGGGTCGGCGAAGGCCGCGCCCGCTATGGCAATTTCAGGATGTAGTTGGACCAGCATCCCCAGAGCGCCGATCAATGACCGAAACACCGACACAAACACCAGAATCCTCTGCTGAAATACTGGCACGCAGCCTGTTTGGATTTGCATTTTTGGGATTGATTGCCGCCATTGTGACGTGGATTGCGCTGCTGCTGTCCCCTGACTCGTCGAACGAAACATTCTCACAAATAAGAACGGGCATCAGCGCTGGTTTTGGTATTGTGACGCTGGCGATATTGGGTGTAACCGTGTGGCTGTATCGCCATCCCCCAGCTCAACTCCTACCCCTATCGCGCAGATTTGCTTCTGTTCTTGCCAACCGTTGGCTAGCGCTTATTACCCTGTTCCTCGTGCTGGAAATCAATTTCTTCGCGTTTTTGACGCTGCGCGATGTCGCCCCGACCATCACCGGGCCGGGTAAATTTCTGCTGGTGTGCTGGTCACTGCTGCTGCTGGGGATTATTCTGACCATCAACTGGCAGCGACTGCGTAGCTGGATTAACCAGACCAACGATTTGTGGATAGCAGTAGGTGTAACGCTCACACTCTTTATCATCGTCGTCATATTCTATCTGTTCAGTTTCAACGTCATCCAACAAACGGGAATCGAAGACCGCTTCCGTTCTGGACTCGATCCGCGTGAATTGACCTTTTACGACGATGGCAATCCCGCACCCAGCGCGCGCGATTTTTGGCTCGAACAGGGACAGATGCAAGTCCAATGGCTGCCCTACACATACTGGACGGTGCAACCATTCGACGGTGAATACATCAATATTGGTGCTGATGGTGTGCGCTATACACCCTCGTTCTTCGATGCAGGGGTTAACGATGCGGGACGAGTTTATTTTTTTGGGGGTTCGACCATGTGGGGTGAAGGTGCGCGCGACGCCTATACTATTGCCGGGCACACCGCGCGCCTGTTAGCAGAAAACGATTTGCCACAGCATGTCATCAATTACGGACAGACAGGTTATGTCAGCACGCAAGACATGATTCTGTTTCAGGCACAGCTTGCACAGGGTAATATCCCCGATGTCGCCATATTCTATCAAGGCTTTAACGACATCTATTCGGCGTATTTACAGAATTACGTCGGCATTCCACTGCGCGAAGGCAATCGCATCAGCGATGTTGAAGCGGGGCGCTGGTTGCGCGCGGGATTACCCACCTTCAGCCTGCCGGGTGGTACAATACCGGATAATTCGTTTGACCTGATTGCGTCAGAAGGCATCAATGCCGAGGTGATTGTGTCCCGTTATCTAGCGAATGTGCGAATGATTCGCGCAGTTGCGGCGGACTATAACGTCGAAGTCATTTTCGTGTGGCAGCCTGCTATATTGTTTAAAGACACGCTGGCGGGCGCAGAAGCGACAATTATTGAACAAATGGAAAGCGATAATCCCGGATTTATCGACCTGTATCGAGAGGTAGACCGCTTGCTACGTGAGCGGGTCGAAAATCGTGATTGGGATGATATTATCGTCATCAGTGACCTGTTCGTTGACGATGTGCGCCCAATTTTTCATGATTTAGTCCACATTACAGAAGACGGCAATTTCAGTGTGGCGCAGGCCATCCTGCCCGGCATCATCCGCGAACTAGAAAACAATTAGAAAAGGCGAATGACAATGGTTGCAACCGCAGCACAATCCAACATTATGAATCCATTTACCGAAGAACACGAAATGTTTCGTAAAACCGTGCGGAGTTTTGTTGAGAAAGAACTCGCGCCCCATGCCGATGAGTGGGAAGAGGCCGGAATCGCGCCACTACATGACATTTTCAAAAAAATGGGCAACCTCGGCTTTCTCGGTTTGAGCTATCCCGAAGAATACGGTGGGGCAAATGCCGACATCTGGTTCACCGTCATCCTTTGTGAAGAAATTGCACGAGCAAAATGTGGTGGCGTGCCGATGGCGATTATGGTACAGACCGATATGTGTACGCCCGCACTGGCGAAACATGGGTCACCTGAACTGAAGCAGAAGTTCCTCGCGCCCGCCATCGCTGGAGATATGGTCGGCTCCATCGCCGTGACCGAACCCGACGCTGGCTCCGATGTCGCACGCATCAAGACACGAGCAGTGCGGGATGGTGATCATTACGTCATCAACGGCAGCAAGATGTACATTACCAACGGCACACAAGCTGACTGGATTTGCCTGCTCGCCCGGACGGAAACCGGCGAAGATTATCACGGTATGTCACTCATTATGGTGCCCACCGATACACCCGGCTTTAACGTCAGCCGTAGTCTGAACAAGCTCGGCAACTGGTCGAGCGATACCGCACTGCTGGCATTTGAAGATATGCGCGTGCCTGTCGAAAATCGCATCGGCGAAGAGGGCATGGGCTTCTACTACCAGATGGAACAATTCCAGATTGAACGCCTTGTCGCTGCGATAGGTTCTTATGCAGGCGCGGAATTGGCGGTACGCGATACAATTAAATATTGTCAGGAACGCAAAGCCTTCAACAAACCTCTGATTGCGAACCAGTGGATTCAATTCAAACTCGGCGAACTGCTGGTTGAAATCGAAGCACTGAAACGATTGGTCTATTACTGCGCTGCTATGATAGAAGCCGGGGCAGAGCAGATGGAAATGACCAAAATCGCGTCCATGTGCAAGCTCAAGGGCGGACGCCTGGCGCGGGAAGTGGCGGATACGTGTCTACAATTTTATGGCGGTATGGGATACATGGAAGAGACACCGATTTCACGCTACTTCCGCGATTCTCGTTTGACCAGCATCGGCGGTGGCGCGGACGAAATTATGCTGCGGATTATCGCTCAGTTGGAAAACATGAATCCTAGATCATAAACAGAAAGCATATCCATGACCTATCGAGTTGGCTCTGCTGAAGGCTTTTATGGCGATAATGTGTTAAGTGCGCTGCCGATGATTCTGGGCGGGCATGTGGATGTGGTGTGCTTTGAGGCATTGGCGGAACTAACGCTGGCGATTCTTCAAAAAGACCGCATGAAAGACCCCGCACGCGGCTACACGTTTGACATTGACATTATCGCCAGCAAAATCCTGCCAGAGGCATTCGTTCGCAAAATTCCACTCATCACCAATGGCGGCGGCCTCAATCCACAGGGAGCAGGTGAAACAGTGCGTCAAATCGCCGCAAAACAGGGCTTAAGCGGCGTAAAAATTGCTGTCGTCACGGGCGATAATGTGTTGGACAAGCTGCAAGCCCTGCAAACAGCAGGCGAGACCCTCAGCAATCTGGATACAGGCGAGATACTGGCTGATACGCCCAACCAAACGTGGGTGACAGCCAATGTCTATCTGGGCGCTGCGCCCATTGTTGAAGCCCTGCAAAACGGCGCGGATATGGTCATCACCGGGCGGGTGGCTGACCCGTGCATCTACCTTGCCCCCCTCATCGCGCACTACGGTTGGTCATGGGACGATTGGGATAAGCTGGCATCGGGCATCGTCGCGGGGCATCTGCTGGAATGCACGGGGCAGGTAGTCGGTGGTAACAGTCTGGCGTTGATAAACAATCTCGAAGGGCAGCAGATGCACAATCTCGGCTACCCCATCGCGCAGGTTGAAGCCGACGGCAGTTTTGTCCTGACCAAAACGCCAGACACGAATGGGATCGTCACCATAAATACCGTTAAGGAACAACTGCTGTATGAAGTCCATGACCCCGCCAATTACATCACGCCAGATGTCGTGGCAAATTTCACGACCCTTCAACTGGAAGCTGTGGGTGAAGACTGTGTTCATGTTAGTGGAGTCACGGGGAAGTCACGACCCGAAAAATTGAAATTGAATTTGAATCGGCTCGAAGGTTATTCTCGCGAATTGATATACACCATTGGATGGCCCCAGTCATGGCGCAAATTCGAGCAAATGAAAGACATGCTGGAAGCGGCGTGGGATGGTTTGCCCATAGAGCGTATCGCCTATCACTTTCTTGGTCATAACAGCCTGTATCAGTCCATAGCTAACCTGCCAGACGACCCGATGGAACTTATCGTGCGGGTGATGTTCACCGCAGCAGACCCCGGCACACTCAAACAGGCCGTGCGCCGCTTGATGAATAACGGTCTCAGCGGCCCCGCAGGAATGGCAATTTCTGGCAGCACCATCGGACAAGACCCACGTCCTATCGTCGGTTTATGGCCTACACTCATCGACCGGGCACACATCACACCCCAAATCACCTATCTTGAGGTCTAGCACAATGCCAAAACGACTCTATGACCTTGCATTCGGACGCGAAGGCGACAAAGGCAACATCGCCAACATCAGTGTCATTGCGCGCTCACCGGAAGCCTACCGGGAAATTAAAGCCAAATTGACCGCAGACAGGGTTAAATTCCATCTAGGCGACCTGGTTCAAGGAGAGGTTGTCCGCTATGAACTGGACAACATTGAGGCGCTAAATTTCGTCTGCTACGATGCGCTGGACGGTGGTGGTACTCGTTCACTCCGTATTGACGGACTTGGCAAGTCATTAGCCGGTGCGCTTCTATATATGGAATGGGACGCTTAACGAAATCACATCTCTTGCCAAATATCTTTCGATGAGTCATGCTATTCATCGTCGCACAACACCCTCCACCCGCATACAAGGACCTTATACATGACCGAGTTATTCCAAAACCTCGAAACACTTGCTGTCCGCATCGAACCTGCGGTGGCCTATATCACGCTCAATCGTCCTGAAGCAAAAAATGCGATGAATCAGCAGATGGTACGCGAATTATATGCGGTTTTCACCGCCTTACGCGACAACCGGGAAGTCCGTGCCATTGTTCTGGCGGGGGCAGATGGCACATTCTGCGCGGGGGGCGACATCAAAGAAATGCGCGAAAGCCCGGTCCCCGCAACTGAAAGTGCCGGCAATCTGGACGACATGCTGCGAGTGGTCAATGAAGCGCCGCAAGTGGTGATTGCCCGAATCGAAGGGGCAGCATTGGGTGGCGGATTAGGTCTGGCGTGTGTATCGGACATTGCCATCGCCAGCACGGATGCGATTTTTGGAATGCCGGAAGTGCGATTGGGCGTCGTGCCCGCTTTTATATCGCCCTTTGTCATCCAGCGCATGGGATTGACTCGAACACGCGAATTGATGTTGACCGGGCGACGTTTTGGTGGGGATGAGGCCGAAAAATATCACATTGCCCACTATGTCTATTCACCAGATTCGCTTGATGCTGGCATGATACACATACTAGAAATGGTCTTGCAATGTGGGCCAGAGGCATTGGCAGCGGCGAAAGCACTCATTTTTGAGGTCAAAGATAAATCGTTGGACGACACGGTTGTATACCGCGCCAACTTACTCAATGAACGTCGTGAGAGTGCAGAAGCGCAAGAAGGCTTGATGGCATTTATCCAGAAACGCCCTGCAAAATGGGTTGTCCAGCGTGAAATGTCGCTTGATCGGGATAACAGCACATGATTAGAAAACTACTGATTGCCAATCGTGGTGAAATTGCCTGCCGGATTATCCGCACCTGCCGCGAGATGGGCATTGCGACTGTGGCAGTCTATTCCGATGTGGATACCAATGCGCTGCATGTCGAAATGGCAGACGAAGCAATTCACATCGGCGCGAGTCCAGCCACAGAAAGTTATCTCAATATCAACAAA
>CAZTLI010000131.1:0-12189 GCA_964614375.1 uncultured Anaerolineaceae bacterium | reverse complement strand
GCGATCAACATCAATGTGATTACGATTTACAACTTCAATATTCAGGTTGATGCCGATGACCCCGTGCTGACCGTCATACAGATTGGCGACATCATTCGGGTACAAGGTGAATTGGATGACGACGACGACGATGATGATGATGACAGCAATACCATTGTCCTGACCGCCATCCACATCATATTTATCAGTGTCGAAGTCTATGTCAATGTCGATGGTGAAGTCTGGCGCGACCCACAAACCTGCACGTTGGCACCTCCGCCGTGGGCAGACGCAACGGCATGGTATATCCGCTGCACCAATGCACCCCAACCGCCCGGTGGTGGACAGAGTGGCGGCGGTAGTGGACGTGGCGGCGGCAGTGGACGTGGTGGAGGTCGTGGCAGCGGCAGCAGTTAACGGCTAATCATCCCTTGCGAGGAGGCGCGTGCAAGTGCCTCCTCACTCTTGTTTTATTCCGATTGTTCCCCACTAATGGACAATGTAACCGCACCGACAACCCGCCCGCTATACGCCAGCAATCCATTCAGCAGGATGATGACGCCCAACATTTCCAGCAGTTCTTCCACCGTCCCTATCGCCGAAAATAGCAGACTCGTACCCTCATTCAGATAATACTGATTGGCACTGATGGCTTCGACCACTACCGCGCCGAATAGATAGACGAGCGCCGCCGCAATCATACTGTTGCGCGTGTGGCGTGGCAAGCGTACTACAAACGGGACAAAGAGTATCCCCATCAGCGCCACAAAGGGAACACCGACGATGAGCCACGCGAAATGCAGATAACCGCCCGTGTTCAGGGCTTCACGCAGGGGGGATGTGAAAATTTCGTGGATTGCCGACGCCTCATCCAGTGTCAAGTAGGTGAATAACACGGCGAAGGCGCGCCAGTGCCAGACCCATTTTTCCTGGCGGACGGCTTTTGTATGGGCGATGATGACGCCCAGCACTGCCGCGCTAAACAGCAGCATTGACGCAAACCATGTCGGGATGTTGCCTTCGTGATTGAGGCTTAAGAGTTCACTGGCCTGCAACGCCCAGTAGGTGTTGTTGACACCTAACGACCATTCATAGGCCGTGAAGCCGATTCCCACGACAGCCAATGTCACCGCAATCACAACAAGGCCGACGACGATGCGACGGCGTGGCAAAACGATAGAGATGGACATTTATGGATTCCTCATTTTTTTCGCTGATTTACCTGCGTGGCATCACGCAAATGGTCAATGAACCGGGTGTTGCCGCAGGGCAAAGTATGCGGTCTTCACCGGGATAGGGTGAGTCCAATTCAAAGGGTGCGATCCAGAATGCGACAGTTGGCGCTAAATCCCGCTGCGCGATCAGATGGCACTCAACTGGCGTACTGGCATCGACCAGTGGCGACACTGTGAGCATCAAACACTGTCCCGGTGCCAAACGCCCCACATCCGCGACGGTATCGGGATTGCGGTACAGCGCCGGGTCAGCGAGTGAGAGACTCGCGCCCGAAGTTTCGATCTGTGGATTGTAATTGTAGAGCGGCAGGTTTGTCAGCAACATCCAGCGGTCAGGCGAATTATTGAAGACGGCGAAACGGTCGGTTGTATAGGCAAAATATACATAATCGGTGGCTTCTGTCCCCAGAGTATCGGTCAGCACGAAGAATTCGCACATTTCGGGGGCATCTTGCGAATTGGGTGGCGCGGCGGTGCAGGTGGCGCGCGGCACACCCGCCTGTATGATGGTGAAGCTATCGACTCCGGCGGTTTGTGTCCAGAAGTGTTCGGACGTGTTGTTGGTCGTCAGCCAGTAAATTGAGTCGCAGCCGGTGACGCTTTTGGGTTCGCGCCGCGCAATCGACCATATCTGCGTACAGTCGCCCGCTTCCAGGTCGCCGCGCCAGCCCGCTGCCACAAACCGGTGTGTGCCATCAGCCGAATTAAACACCACGTCCGCCAGACTTAAGGTGCTGTCTGTGCTATTGATCATTGTAAAATCATTATCGTCATAAACCAGCCGCACCCGCGCATCGGTCAGCACACCGACGTTGATAGCCATGCCGCGCGCGACCTGTTCACCGGGTGTTATACTCTGGTGGGCGATGATACCGGGCCTTTGCGCCGACTCTTCCGTCAGCGGTTCGGCTTCTAGCGCGCCCAATCGCAAACCGACCCCGTTAAGTTGAGCGGCGGCCTGGGGCACGTTCAACCCCGTGACATCCGGGACGGTGACCGTTTCCTGTGCTGCGAGTGATGCCGCACCCCATACCAGCGCGCTCACGAGCAGTATCAGGCCAGTGAAATGGGTTTTCATCATGACAATCCTTCTGTATATGTGAACTATCCGTACTGACTGCCTGAACCGTCAAAAGTTACGGTCGTTCTGCAATCTGTTACCCCATAATCTGTTTCATTCGCTCATGGTCGTCTCGCCGGCATAATTCTGCCAGTTGGTGTTGGTGGCGAAACGGGTCGCGAAACTGAGTGCAGCATCCGCACCAACAGAGGCAAATCCCTGGGGATTGAGCGGCAGTGTCCCGTGTGATCGCTGAAGGATGTAGACGGCGATCAGTCCCACTAGATTGAGTGCGATGCCCGTGCGGTGATGGTATACAATCGTTCTGGCCTAAAGCGCAATTTTACGGTGGCTGGTCGCTGCGCGACACGCTGCTGAGGCTTACAACGTAAAGGTGGGAATAAATCATTACTCTGTGCGGTGTATCGGCCTTGTTGTGAATGAGCAGGATACGACGGATACGCCGACTAGAGAAAACACAGTGCCCTCCAAAATCGAGGAGAGCACTGATTGTTGCCCCATAGGGGACTCGAACCCCTGTTTTGGCCTTGAGAGGGCCACGTCCTGGGCCACTAGACGAATGGGGCCAGGTAAATTTGCGACCATCATTCTAGCAATAATTGTGGATTGGGTCAAGAAACATCACATTCATGTCATCAAGGAACCACCAACCCTATCCGCTCTTTAGCCACTTTAAGCGTATTTTCAGCTACAGCCCGCGCTCGGTTTGCCCCTTGCAAAAGGATGTCATCAAGATATTTTTCATCCGCCACTATCGCACGATACTTTTCTTGTAAAGGCATAAGGACATTAGTAACCTGCTCCACAACTGCCTTTTTAAGATCACCATAGCCTTTACCAGCAAATTCACGCTCAATTTCGTGATTACTCTGCCCCGTAACGGCCTGATAAATTATCAATAAATTGTTGATCCCCGCTTTCTCAACATCGTCACTAAACACAATATCCCGCCCTGTATCTGTCACAGCGCGCATAATCGTTTTCTTTATTTTGGATGGCGTATCGAGCAGATAGGTTGCATGGTATTGGGAGTCTTCACTCTTACTCATTTTCGCAAGCGGGTTGTCAAAACCCATAACACGCGCACCAGCTTTGGGAATCATCGCGTCAGGGATAGTGAACGTTTCACCATACATCGCATTGAATCGTTGTGCGAGATCGCGTGTAAACTCCAGATGCTGACGCTGGTCATCACCCACCGGAACGGCGTTCGCCTGATACAACAAAATATCTGCTGCCATAAGAGTAGGATAATTAAGCAGCCCTGCACCAATAGAGTCTTGCTGTTGTTTAGCTGCCTTATCTTTAAATTGCGTCATTCGATTCAGCCAACCAAGCGGGGCAAAACAGGTTAATATCCAGGCTAATTCACTGTGTGCGGCAACATGCGACTGCACGAAAATGGTGGACTTTTCCGGGTCTATGCCTGCGGCCATATACAAAGCGGCCACTTCTCGCGTTTTGGCGCGCAGGTGTTCAGGATTTTGGGGTACGGTTAACGCATGAAGATCGACAACACAAAAAAAACAGTCATAATCGTCTTGTTCAATGACCCATTGCTTAAGTGCGCCAAGATAATTCCCAATCGTTAAATTCCCCGATGGTTGTATGCCAGACAAAATACGAGGTTTGCTGCCAGGTGTCATTGTTTTCCCATATTCATGCTGAGTGCCAGTAAGCGCAGGCATTTTAACAGCATCGAAAGAGAGCGACAATGCCCATCCCCAGATTGGCGTCAGTTTTTAGCAATCGCAGTTCGCACCAAAAGTATATTGTGAAGGGTCGTCTCCAAACCGATACGGTCTTGCATCTGTCGTTGTATATCTTCTGCGTACATCAATAATTGCCGGGCTTCTTCATACCGTTTAATCTTTATCAGGCACGCCGCCAGATTGGATTTAATTCTGGCAAGGTGATAATAATCCTCAACCGCCTCAAACAACATCAAGGCAAGCGAGAAATAATGGATTGCTCGATCAATATGGCCTTGTGAAATGTGGCATCGCCCTAACCCATTATAAATGTTTGCCATGCGTATCAAATCGTCGGCTACCTCGGACTGTGATAACAGATTATCCAGGATCTGTTGCGCTTGTGTGTAATCTTCCTGCACGATCAGCGCATCTGCCAGAAGCAAATAAATAGCGATTGTTTTATATCCTGTCGGCACTTGATCCAGAATTTCAATAGCACGCTTTCCATCGCGTAAATCCACGGCAATTTGCGCCTTTTCTATCTGAACCAGCGTAAACAGGTTCGTATTTTCAGTCGGGATTACACGCTCAATACACGCCATCGCTTGTGAATATAATCCTTGAAGGCGATATGTGGCAGCCATCTCGATTAATGCGGTGGCCTGGCTTTCAAAATCACCCTCAAAGCCGGCTGTTTCGATTACGTCAAGAAGCACATCTATGCCAGCGCCCCACTCCCGATTTTGTCGTAGATACATCGCATAACGAATCTTCCATCCAGTATGTGCATATACTTCCGCACAATAACGCTGCAAAACGCTACGCCACTTTGCCCTGTCACCGATACGATAAAGAGCTAATTCCGACAATCGCTCAATCCAGCGGATTTTTCGTGACCTGCTTAATTGAATCCACCCCGACGCCAGAATATGCCCACATACACCCACGACGATTTCAGGAGTATGGTCAACACATCTGTCAATATCGTCAACGAGTGTATTGATTTCGGATCGCACCGTCGCAAAAGTGTGGTAACTGTCTTTAATAAATTCAAACGCAGCAGTTGATAAATGAAATTGTTTACCATCTCCCTCAATTAAATGACATCTCGAAAGCAATTTGATTGACAAAACATCTACCTTCTCGCCCCAGATTGAGCTAAGCTCATCAAAACTCACCCAGCTAACCTCAAATAGACAAAGCATCAGGCACATCGCTTTTTGTGTCTCAGATAAACTATCAAATATTCCTCCGTACACCTCATGCAAAATCTGAGCAGTTACAATATCGACATCCAATCCACTTACCGTAGCCAGATTGATGGCAAGTGGATTCCCGCCTACCCGCTTCCAAAGATGTTCTATCGGAATATCAGGTGGCTTCGGCAGGTTTTGATAGTGATGTTGTATTAGCAAGATTGTGTCATCTCGCGACAGTGCTTTCAGAGGTAAATGTAAGGATATGGTGTGAATTGGATACCAATCCTGGCTGGTGATAAATACTGTCGCATTTCGCAACTTTTCTAGTAAGGCATTGACATGTGCAAGTTCGGTTTGCAACAAAACGTCCATATCATCCAGGACGATGACAATCTGTTTAAAATAAACCACATCCTTTAGCGAAAACAAACTATTTGCTGGCAACAAAGTATCTTCAAGTTCAAGTTGAAGCTCAAACACTGTTAGTGGGCCTACCACCCAAATAAGATCAGTCACTTCTCCCTTGTGAATAATTCTGCGAACAATCTCACGAGCGAAACGTGTTTTGCCGATACCATGTAAACCGGTTATGTGAAAGTGAGCAGGCCCTTTGCGCTTAAGGGTTTCTTCGGCAAATTTAAACTCGTCATGTCGGTTAACAAATGGCACATCATATGCGGGCAGCTGTGCCGCCAGCCGTTTGCGTCGAAGCAATTTTCGAGTGTGTTTTTCACGCTCGATCAGAATCTTTGTCAAGCGCTCGACACCATAAGTACGGTAACGGCGCACTGTGCGAGCTGCAAAATTAGCAGTTTTGCCATAGCTTTCCGTTGAAAAATTGAGATCAACACCTACGTAATGAAAAAATAGACAGCTCCAGCCAATCAACTCGGCGTGTTGATCTTGTACATCGGCGCGAATGTATGAAAGCGCCATTTCAACTGTCATGTCCGCGTTAGAAACGGACGGCATATTCTGTTTGCGGCGTATCGTATTGTATTCATCCCGGATAATGGAGGTTAGAATGTGCTGTATAGCCATATCGCGAGCATGAGGCGTTTTAGGATAGTCTGAAGAAATCAAGTGCTCATCAACAATGGCTAAATAGTGCAGAGCCGATAATCCATCTTGAGGTGCTGTCGAATACCGCAAACTATCCAGAGCACGTTGCACAACTTCACAACTAATAAAGGGGCGATTGGTCGTTACCACTTTGAGTCCACAAACGTGTTTATTCCAGCATCAACGCCTATTCGCTTATACATCTGAAATCCAGTAAATGGATGTCCTAGAATGCCATCGTGGATTGCCCATGAACGCCCGCGTACTGTTTCCCAGGCAGTTGGCTGACGAAAAGGATTGTCTGCCGTTAACTTGTTATGCAGTTCACCACCCGGCTGAAATTCATCATGAATGCGGCACATTTCCCTATAACCATGAATATAGTTAAATCCATAGCGTTCAAATGTAATCGCGTTATGATATGCCAATGGTTCAATCAAATACATATCATGCCCCAGGTTATCCACAAATGTCTCAAATATGGGGGTAGTTTGTTTAAATGAACGTAATCCTCGTCGAATTTGACCGGGGGCTAGCCCAGCCTCCATTGCCGCCTTCTCCGCCGGAATATTCCGACTACGTGTGCCAAAATGAGTGGAATTACCTTGGTGGTCAATATCGGTGTGAAAGCGTGGCGATTCGGGATCATTAACCACAACCAGCAACACTAAGAGTTGATTGTTAAACGTATCCGCCATATTGATATAAAACAATGGGTCAATATCAGTCGCCCGCCGCCGGACAGTTAACTCCATTGCTCGGCTGCCCTTTGGTGCTCGATATGAAATGACCTGGTGTGGATCATCGGGTGCCGTCAAAGTTTCGCGGCTGATATGGTAGTCATCAAACAACCAGTCCGGCAGCAGTGTGCTATAGATAGCCTGCTTTTCGTGCTCCGCTAAAGCATTGATTTCTCGAATTGAAGTAGGCCATCCGATCGTCATTTTAATATTCACCCTTCAGTGTACGTCGAATTTGCCGATCTGATTCGCGTTTTGCGATTGTATCGCGCTTATCGTACAGCTTTTTACCTTTGGCTACGGCAATTTCTATCTTTGCCCATCCCCGTTCCAGATATAACACGGTAGGCACAGCGGTATAACCCGGTTCACGTATCTTGTCGATAAGGCGGGCAATTTCGCGTTTATGGAGCAGTAATTTACGTGGTCGCAATGGGTCACTGTGTCCAAACATACTTGCCTGCTCGTAGGTAGCAATATGAACATTCATTAGCCAAAGCTCACCATGTCTTTCTGTCACATAACCGTCACTCAAATTGACACGATTTGCGCGGATTGACTTAATTTCTGATCCCATGAGAACCAATCCGGCATCATAACTTTCTTGCAGGTGATATTCATGACTTGCTCTTCGATTTCGAGCGATGATTTTGCGTCCTTGTTCGCGCTTCATTGTGGGTTATTCCTCGTCCATAATTCCCTGCAAGTAACGTATCGCTTCACCTAGTTCAACATCACGTCCATTTTCATCAGGAATCATAGGGATTGTTGGTTCCAAGCCAGCACCGTCAATTGCATTCCGATTTGGGGTAAGCCATTCCGCCGACGTAATATGTACCGATGAACCATCGGACAGGCTGTAAATTTGTTGTACCGTCCCCTTGCCAAATGTCGTTTGCCCCACCAGAATCCCCCGCTCATGATCAACTATCGCGCCCGCAACCAATTCGGACGCACTAGCAGTCCCGTGATTAACCAGAACGACCATAGGCCAATCCGTTGCGAGTCCCCCACCCTCGGCAACGTAGGTGTTTTCCGCCCGGTTGTTGCGTTCATAAATTACGACTGTCCCCGGTTCTAAAAATTGACTGGCGACGCTAATGGATTCTTGTAGTAATCCCCCACTATTATTACGCAAGTCAAGTACAACTGCTTCTATTCCGCTCTCACGTAGTTCGGTCAGCGCGATAACAAGTTCATCTGGCGTCCGATTGGTAAAGCGCAAAATTTGAACATAGCCGATACGTGAGTCTTCATTCAGCACCCGCCACACAACAGATGGGATGTTGATAACGGCGAATTCTACAAAAACAGTCCGCTCCT
This sequence comes from uncultured Anaerolineaceae bacterium, assembly GCA_964614375.1. Classification (GTDB taxonomy): domain Bacteria; phylum Chloroflexota; class Anaerolineae; order Aggregatilineales; family Phototrophicaceae; genus CAZTLI01. The sequence goes on along the minus strand of CAZTLI010000131.1, from coordinate 3,876 downwards.
GCCCCGCTCCATTATTGGTGATTACCGTAATTTCCACGCCATTGCCGTCAATTACCTCACCACGCAGCATCTGGTCAACCGTATCCGGTTGGCTAGAAAGCTCAATTGCGACACCATTTATCGCAATAAGTATGTCCCCATCTTCAATGCCCGCCGCTGCTGCCGGGCCATCTGCAAATGGATAGAGCACAAATAACCCCGTCTCGGCACGCTGGAGTAATACACCGACACCGCCATACGTTCCTGCCAACACATCAGATTCACTTTGTGCAACGGGCGGCTCGATGAAAAACGTATTTCGGTCGCCGAGAATACCTAACACCCCACGCACTGCCGCGTACTGACGTTCGGTATAACTTGGTTGTTCACGCAGGTAGTGATCATCAATGAGTACTTGAACCTCATCTAACAATGGGTAGCCAATTTGTCCATCGCCGGTGGGGTTAGCAGCCTGTGCAGACGGCAGGATAGCAATATCCAGCATGTCCCGAATAAGAAATCCGGCGCTGAAGGCAATCGCTAAGCTAATGCCTGCTAAGGCACCCAGTAAAATAGATTGAGTATAATGGAATCTGCGAGATGGCGTTTTTGACATATAGACCTGCTCATTAATTAACAAGACCAGAAAATTGTATCATTAGCCGGGGTTTATCCCAAGCTCGACCTAAATCATACTTTGGGTCGATTCTCCGGTACAATGGCACTATAGGTTGTGGAGAACAGTATATGTACACCAAACATGATCCCCCGCTTGTTCTAGTAGCCGACGATCAAGTGCCGGCAACGATTATTCTTGAGCGTATTTTCAAGCATGAGGGCTACGATGTGAAAGTCGTTTATAACGGCAAAGATGCCCTAGAGGTTGCCCGCGAGTTACTGCCAGACTTAATCTTGCTTGACATCATGATGCCACAACTAAATGGTTTTGAGGTACTGAGTACCCTGCGTGAAAATGTAACTACTGCCAATATCCCTACGATCTTAATTACGGCAATGGGTGAGCCTTCAGATATCGCGAAAGGCTTGAATCTAGGTGCAGATGATTACTTAGCAAAACCATTTCACCCGCGTGAATTATTGGCGCGTGCAGAAGCAAAAATGAAAGCGCGGCGGTTAGAAGAAACACTTCATCGGCGCACACAAGAGCTTGAGGCACTTTTGCGGGTTAGTGAGGAATTGAATCAACATCTCGAAATGGATGCCCTGCTCGATCTGCTTATATACCTTGCCCTTGACTTATTACCCGGAGAAATTGCCGGAATCTATCAAGTTCATGAGGATGGTCAGATTGCCACGTACAACGTCAAAGATAAAGTTGGCAACCGGGTGGAAAATGTGGAACACAACCGGATTGTGCAAACATTGATAAGCGAAACGGATGCCATCCTCTGGCCCGATAGCACGCAAACCGGGTTACTGGCTAATTATTCGTGCGGTATGGCTGTCCCGCTCAAACACTGGAATACGATAATTGGCTGCCTCATGATTGCCGGCGAACAACCTTATGACAAAAATCATCTGAGATTATTTCGTGGAATTGGTCGTCAAGCAACACTTGCCGTTCATAATGCTGATCTGTACAAGATTCAAGCGAATTATGCAGAGCACCTTAAAGAGACCGTTGATAAGCGTACAGAAGAACTACGTTCAGCACAGCAACTGCTCATTCACTCCGAAAAGTTGGCATCTGCTGGACGCTTAGCAGCAAGTGTAGCGCATGAAATCAACAATCCACTTTTCCCGATACGCATAAACCTGGAACACATGCTGGAAGATATTCAGGAGGGGGACAAAATTGATGAAAAGGATATTCGCGAAACATTAGATAGTGTCGAACGAATCAGCCGGATTGTAAACCGATTGCTGGAGTTTACGCGGAAACCAGTTGATGATCTCATGGAACTTGAAGCCGTGAATTTAAATCAGGTTATTGACAATATCATCAATTTAAATCGCAAGTTTTTTGAAAAAGAACATGTGATAACGGAACTCAATATACCTACCCTACCCCATATTGAAGGCAGCAAAGATCAACTCGAACAGGTGTTTATGAATTTAGTGCTCAATGCGAAAGCTGCAATGCCGCAGGGTGGGACATTATCCATCGAGGCCTATACCGCTGAAGATGCGGTTATTATTAAATGTAAAGATACGGGTATTGGTATAAAACAGGATGTCATCGACAAAATCTTTGAACCCCTCTTTTCAACAAAGGAAGATGGCACGGGTCTGGGCCTGTTCGTAAGTTACGGTATCATCCAAAATCATAAGGGCACGATTGATGTCACGAGTGAAGTTGGCAAGGGCACGCTTTTCACTATTAAGCTGCCCATTGTACAAACAGCGCATACAGCACCGTCTTAGAGATACTTTGCATATCAATGGCTAGCGTGTATCTTGAAGTTTCCATAAATCTTGATATGCACGGTCATCAATTTCGCCATTTAGATAGGATTGTGCCTCGTTGACAGTCACCGCGACAATACGTGGAGTTGTATCTTGCTCACAGTCATAGATATTGATAGCCATCGCATCCACATCGCTGCCAACATTGTTGGATTGAGATGCCAGGGTGTGCATTGCGTCCAGCAGCACGTCGCTGCTCGTTGCGCCTTCAGGATAACAAATGGTGACAACGAGCGTATCCCCCAGGCCGGTTGTTAGCATCTCAACGCCATTATCTGGAACTTCAAAAGCAGTAAATGCACTTGCTATAATCTCAAAATCCGTTACACCTGCTGTCTGCGCTGTACCTGTTGAGTCTTCTGTAATTGCCGGAGAAACGGTAGGAGTAAACGGCGTATCAGTGGGCAGGCCACCTTGTCCACTCGTATTTGCTGTTGCTGATGGTGCAGGTGCTACGGATGGTGTTGGATTCATCAAAAGTATCGCCGCAAAAGCAACGATGATAACGATGACAATAAGCGGGACTAAAATACGCAAATAACGAGGACGTTTGGGGCGTGACCCGGGTTCATCATCTTCAAGAAACTCATCATCCCAATCGTCTGCGTCATCCAGGCCGTCACCATCCAGACTATCGAAGTCAATATCATCCGATTCAGGCAATGAGCCGGGCAACGACTGTGGTCTTACTACAGGTTCGCTTTCTGGCAAACGATTACGTAATGTTTGCAGCAAATCCGTCGCACCGGGATAGTTTGGCTCAAGAAGCAAAACCGTGTTGAGGGCATCGCGCGCTTCACCAGCATCAGAAACTGCATGGGCATAAACCCACCACACATCTGGATTATCTTTCTCTTCATCCAACAAGGGTTGAAGAATGGTTTTTGCCTCATGTTGTTTATTATCTTCAATGAGGGCGAAAGCCTGTGAAAGAATTTGATCAGTTGATGAGCTGCCCATCTGATTTGCTTTCCTGTGCAGAAATAACTCGATCTGGTAAAACTAACCGCAGTGTACATCTAACAAGCAATGTCCGCAACCAAAAGCAAAAAACCCACTGTTGATGTGGGTTTTTGTTAGAGAAATGCCCTGGAGAGGATTTGAACCTCCACCCCGTTAAGGACACAGCCCTCAACCGTGCGCGTCTACCAGTTCCGCCACCAGGGCAAACTTGACGGTATTATACCCCCATCCGATACCATGTCAATCCTTTGCCTGACAGCAGTGTCAATCGAAATCTGGTATCATGGCGCGCACAATCAGGTACAGTTCTGAACACAATAGGGGCAATATCATGCGAATTGCTATAGATGCTATGGGTACAGATAATCGCCCAACTCCCGATGTGCTGGGCGCGGTGATGGCGGCGCGGGAAACTGGCGACACGATGCTGCTGGTGGGTGACGAATCGCAAATCAAACAAGAGCTTCAACAGCACAATGTTGCGGGTCTGAAGATCGAGATTGTACC
>CAZTLI010000130.1:0-12222 GCA_964614375.1 uncultured Anaerolineaceae bacterium | reverse complement strand
GGCATCACCGATGGCTATCCGGCGACGGCCTCCATCACCACGCTGACCTATCACACCGATGACCCGGACGAAATCCCGACCATGACGCATATTAAACCCTATCAGGGCGAAGGCTAGGTCGGCTATTGTCACCACCAGACGATACAGCGTCCGGCTGCCCTATGCGGCAGGAAGGGTGCAGACATGCACTTGCTAAAGGTGCGCTATCCTGCCTTGCCTCCTGCTGATTCGGGTCTTCTTTCAGAAATGGTGCTTTCCTGTTGTGATGAGCCGCTTTAGCAGGCTTGTTCTTTCGTAGCGGCGTGGTTGCAAATTACCAACATATCATCACCTTCTACTACGTCAGCCACCCAGATATTTCGCCAATAGCACATCGACCTTTGTGCTGCCAGTCGGTATCCATCCGCGATTGAGGGTCGAACCCGCTTTGATGAGGGCTTCAATCGTCGCGGGGAAATTGCCTTCGGGTCGCCAGCTATGTTTGACGCCATACACCGCAGCGCCCAGCGGCGTACCCCCAAATGCGTTGAGATGATGAATTGGCGGGTTCGGCTGTGCCATCAGGAGGCGAACCACGTCGATAAACCCGTGAAATGCCGCGCGGTCCAGGGGCGTTGAATTGTGAACATAGCCGACATTGGGATCAAATCCAGCCGCGAGCATCACCCGCACCGCATCCGCCCGATTGTCCCACGCCATGTCTGCCAGCAGTTGTTTGTGTTTTTTGGGCAGCGTTTGCACGATGTCCGGCTGCTGCTTGAGGAATGCCTGTACGGTGTGTTCATCACCACGTTCACAAGCTGCAAGAAATTGCTGCTGTGGTGGGCTGTGTTGTAGCAACAGGTCATAGACAGCCTGATGACCATAGTTCACCGCGACTTGATGCGGCGATAGATTGCCCCCAATTTTATAGAGATATATCGGTTCACCGGGCGCGTCGGGCACGGGGGCATACTCACCGTCACCGATTCTGGCGCTAATTGCCGTCGGGTCGCTATCGAGGATGTGCTGTACCAACGTCACATCCCCCAACCTGCACGCCATAAAAATATCGACCTGCGCGCCCTTGTCAATGAGATAACGGCATTTGGCGCTATCGTTGACCGCCCACTGTGCCGCTGTTGAGCAATGGTCATTATCGCGCGCGTCGATGTCTGCACCATAGTTCAGCAGCAAATCCATCATGCGCGGTGTCGTGGCAAAGTGCAGCGGGCGCTGACCATCACCCCCTTCGGCATGAACGAGGTCGGGATTGGCTTCTAGCAGTGCTTGGGCACGTTCAAATTTATCGAATTTTGCTGCTGCATGAATATCGACTTCAGCGCCACGTTCGATGAGAAAGTCCGCGAAATCACCATCCGCACCAATCAACGGCGTGAATCCGCCCGCCCACCATTCACTTTTGCCATTGATGTCCGCGCCATTTTTGAGCAGCACGTCAACAAGCTCACGCTGACTGCCCGCCGCGTGTATGGCTTGTCCGCCAAAGTGAAAAATCGGGTCGTTGATGTGCTGCTTGAGCGCCGGATACTGCCGCAATAACTGTTTGACCTGCTGGACATCGCGCGCCGCCACCGCCAACCGAAACTGCTCCACCCGGTCTGCCAGCGCGCCCGTCAACGACTGTATATTGGCTTTCAACCGCGACCAACTCGAAAAGCCATACTCACGCGCAATGACTAACTGGGCATCGGTCAATTGGAAATCATAATCCAGCACAACCTGGTGCGGCGCGCCCTGCAAACGGGGATGCACCGCCCGGATGCGCGCTAGCGCGCTGCCATCGCCTGCCTGATAGTGTTTGTGCAGGGTTTTCGCCTGTTTTTTGAGATGCGCGAGATGGGGTTGAGGGGGAAGTGGTTTTGGCATTACGTCTCCTTCATCAGTCGCCCGCCGTCCACATCACAGGCCAAAAGAAACGTAATGGAATGAATGACATCATGCTATCAGGTGGGATATTCCCTTTTCGTGGACTGATTGCGCCCTAATGCGCGCGACTACTGTATCACGAACACCTGTTCGGTGTCAAGTCAATGCGCTGCGGGTAAAAGTCGTGGCCAGAAAGCAGCGATGAAACTGCGCGTCACAGCCTATAAAACCGTTTGCGTTGACTCTTTTGCCCTGAACCCCGCATTGATGCGCCCTTTTCCTCTTTTTGCACTTTGTCACGCTCCTGTCTTTGCTTTTCGCCAGCGGCTAGCCCCTACTGCGGAATAATCAACACCTGCCCGACATAGATACGTGTGGGGTCAATGATATTGTTGACCGTCATCAGGGCGTCTAATGTGACATTGAATCGCAGCGCAATCCGATACAGGTTATCGCCCGCGACGACCGTATAGGTCGTGCCCGATGGGGGCGGACTGCTCGTTGTCGTCGTGGTGGTGGTCGTGGTGGTCGTGGTGGTCACGCCGGGAATGGTCAAGACCTGACCGGGAAAGATGCGCGTGGGATTGGTGATGCCATTGGCGGCGGCAATGACGGTGTAAGGCACGCCATAGCGTCGTCCGATGCTGAACAGCGTTTCGCCGCGCTGGACAACGTGGGTTGTGCCGCCTGCGGGCACGCTGGTCGTTGTATCCGGTGTATTGGTGGTCGTCGTAGGAGAGGGCGTATGGGTGGTGGGCGTCTCGCAGCGTTCGGGCGAGAAAATGACATCATAATACTTGGATGGGTCACGCAAATCGCGCCCCTGCGCCTGAATCTCGTTCGAGGCCAGCGCATATATACCAATGACGCCTTCGCGCGCGATGGTCACATTTTGACCGGATTGCACGGCCTGCGCCAGTGCATTGGCGACCTGTACACCACTTGCCCGTATGACTTCACGACCTTCGGATGTTTCCAGATTGATCGCCCATATCGACACACCGCCATCGTCCAGACAATTGACCGTAATTGGCGCCCCTCTGTCATCGGCATTCACCAGATTTTCGGGCACGGCCTGATCGGTAATTGCGCCACCAAGAGAGCCACTCGCGCCTGCTGCGCCGGGAATAGCGCCGCCGGGAGGTGGGCACGATGTACCACCACCGCCACCCGACGGACGCGCCAGCACCATTGTGTAATAGTAGCGTCCGCTGCCACTTTCCAGACCAAAGGCGAGGCCGATTTCGGTAAAATTGCCGTTGAGCATATTGGCCTGATGCGGCGGACTGTTCCACCACTGGCTGAATGCGCCTGTCGCGCTCTGATCGAAGCGATAGAGGATGTTCTCGCCCACAGCCGACCAGCTATAACCCGCATTATTGACGCGCGTCCCCAGCGCAGGTTCACCCGGCAATTGATGCGACAGCGTATTGGCGGCTATCATGGCGTTGTTGTGGGTGCTGGCGGCAGAGACGAGGCTGCTGTTCATCGACAGGCAGCCGACGCCGATATTGCTCCGCGCCTGATTGACCAGATCAACAATCGTGAATAGATGGGCATCCTGCGCCTGTGCAAGCGGTGACGATAGCGAAAATCCGCAGAGCATGACCAGGGTTACAAACAGCAGCCAGCGTATCTTGAGGTGATGGGGTAGCAGACGATGGGGCATCGACGGTTTCTCCAATAGGGTACATTCCTGTTAACTACCATTATATGAGATATGACGCCGCCGCACCGGATGATTTAGGCCGCCTGACCGAATTTATACACAATTATGACAGCCCCTGCACCCGCGATTGTGCCATGCGAAGAAGATCAGTTTGACTGTGTTCGTGAATAGTAGGGATGACCCGGCGTGGTCGTCCGCGATTGTTTTATGCAACAATCATAAATTACGGATGATTACCGTCTAAAATCCCTGTACCTGAATGAAGGTGACGATGGCGACATTCGAGTCGCAGCTATCGCGGGTGGTGACGGTGTATGTATCAGAGATGGGGACGCCCGTGGGCGTGGTCAATTGCATGGTCAATTCAGCGGCAACGGGCGCGCCGCCCAGCGACAGTTCCCAACCGCCTTCGCCAAAGGTCAACGATGACCCGCTGAAAACCCGTTCGCGCAGGTCTTCACCTGTAATCAAAATGCCGTAACCGGTGAGCGCCTCGCCATTCAACCCGATGACCGACCCGGCAATACTCGCCCAATTACATTCGCGTCCATTGGCATTAGGGATATAGACGACGCCTGTTTCCGCCAGCACAAACGGGAACGATACACCTGTGTTCTGCGACGGACGCAGAGTCGGCGTGACGAAATCTGCGCCACTGCCCGACGGTGTGGTCGTGATGACGATGAATGGTGTTGCTGGCGCGAGAGGATTCAACGCCGAGTACGGGTCGAACCATAGATACGTGTAGTATACGCACATGCCAAATGCCGCGAGGAAGAAAAAGGCCGCGACCAGATTGTGCTTGCGATAACTTTTGGGCTGAACATCCTCGCCCACGCGCACAGCAGGTTGAATATCGGGTTCAGGTTCGGGGGCTAAGGGTGGAAAACGCTCCTCTGGTTCGAGGATTTCCACCGGACGCGGCGCGGACTTCACCTGCGGCACATCGGGCGGCACATGCAGCGGCGGCGGCATAAAACGGCGATGTTCGGGCGGCACATCACGCGGTGGCGATTCAACCGGAAAGGCTTCCACAATATCTGCTGCCGACTCGACATCCGCCTCTGGAACGTCCGCCTGCGCTTCGGCATCATCTTCAGGTGGGGCGAACATTTCCTCCGGGAACAGCGAGTCTACCGGGTCTAACCGTCGTTTGCGGTCTTTTTTAGAGACGCGGCGGATGGAATCGCTAAATTCGTCGTATTGCTCGTCGCTCATAAGCCTGTTCGATACATCCGATTACGGTTGACGGACTTGCACAAAACGCACCAACGCGACATTGGCATTGCAATCCGACGGAAAACGCACTTCGATACGGGGCGAAATCACCGTGCGATTGACCGTTTCGAGTTGGACAAAATAGAAGTTGGTGCTGATGACGTTGGCGACCTGTACCTCCCAGCCGGACAATGGCCCAAATTGCGAATTTGACCCCACGGCGACGACTTCATCAAATTGTGTGCTGACACTGAACACCCGCACACGGAAATTCGCGCCGTTCGTGATTTCGTTACCATCCATGCCAAAGACTTGTCCGCCCACACCCTGCCAGGCACACCCCGCGCTGTTGAACGTATTGGCGACAAAGGTCGGCGGTTCGCGCAGGTCGAACAGGAACGGCGGCACACTCGGCAGCAGCGTCGGTGTCGGGCCGGTGGGCGTGAACGAGGGCGTTGGTGAGGGTGTAATCGACGGCGTGGGCGAAATCAAGGGCGTCGGTGACGGTGTGGGTGTGATGGTATTGGTCGGTGCAGAAGTCAGTGTCTGCGTAAACGTTGCCGATGGCAGCGGCGTATCTGTCGGCGTGTAGGTGAACGTGGGTGGCAGTGTCGTATGGGTTGCAGATGGCGTAAATGTCGGTGTAATGGTCGGAATCACCCCCGCTGTCGGCAGCAGCGACGCATCCACCGTGCCGGTTGGCGCTGGCGAGACCAGCCGCAAACCCACAAAGACAGCGATCACCACCGTCAATACGACAAACAGGATGCTCACAAGATTAAAGATACGATCACTACCCATAGACTGACCCCCAATGGTCTCGCGACTGGATTTAATTGGCGAGCAGCGACAAAATGACGAACACTGCCATAAACACCGCCAGCAACACAAAAATCAGACTGACAATATTGAAGATACGTTCCCGTCCACTACCCATAACAGCTTCCCCTCGCTGCCGCTAAACGCATTTGTTGCACTGTCATCATGATGACCGAAACCTAAATAAACCGTTCGATTTCGGCGGCGTCAATCTGGCGCTGTAACCAATTCTGGAAATAGGTTTGCTGCAAGGTCACGCGCACCTCAGGATCGACAACACGCTCCTCAAATTCGAGTGTCTGTAACACATGATACCCCAAACGAGTGGGAACAGGGCCGGCAATCGCCCCCGGCTGCAAGGCAAACGCCTGCTGCGCCAGTGTCGGTTCAAGCAGACCATCGGCGGTGAACCAGCCCAGATCGCCCCCGCGTTCGCGCGTCGTGACATCTAACGAAAGTTCCGCGGCGACATCGGCAAAATCTTCGCCATTGCGAATGCGTTCCATGACGGTGTGGGCTTCGGCTTCTGTCCGCACCAGAATGTGACGGGCATGAACATGCAGGATGGGTCCATCCAGTACCATCGTCACCTCGCTGATGACGCGCTGGGTGACGATGGAACTGCGGGTTACGGCGCGGAATTCCTCAGCAGTATAGGCATTATCGGTCAACCACCGCTGCCATGCCGCATCGCCGCCCACCGTAACAATATACGATTGAATTTCAGTCTCGACCTCTTCGTCGGTCACCACAATATTCATCGAAGCCGCTGACTGATTAATCACGACCTGTTCGATCAGGGTTTCCAGCACCTGCCGCGCTAAAGCGTTGGCATCTGCCGCAGCCGAGGCACGACGGGCGCGTTCCAATTCTCGATTGAAGGTCTGTACCGTAATGCCCTCGCCATTGACGCGGGCGACCAGTCCCTCGCCATTGCCAATGGGGGCTGGATTGGATGACCCGGTATTGGTGGTGCCGTTGGGTGTATTCAAGGCCACGGGCTGTTGTGAGGATGAATCGCCGCCACAGGCCGCCAACACGAAACTCATCAGTATCAATGTCAATATGGTGATTGAATGCGATAGGCGCACACAAACTCCTTTTGCTGGGTGCAGGGGTGTCGCAAACTTAAGCAAGGGTAATTATGCTATCGCACGCCAAATGTAGCAAGTCTACAAAACACCTGCCAACACATGCCGTCTTTTGAGTATACATGCAACCGCCGCTATTCGTAGATAGGAGGAAAGGGTTAGCGCCGAACCAGCAGCGCACGCCATGCCCCTAACGGCACAGGGCTGAACATAGCCGCTGGCTAAAAACGAACCACAGACGCCACAACGGGTTTCAGGGTGTGATACACAGCCTCATCCCTGTTTGTACCGGGCACTTGCGCTTATGCAGGTCGCAGCATGGACGCGCACACCGGCACGCCCCTACCGGGCACTATTTTCAGGAGAGCTATCCGTGCCACAAACACAAAAAGCAGGCGCGCGGCCTGCCTTTAGTTCCTGTTGTGATGCACTGCGACTACTTCACGCGGGTCATGTTCGACTCGTAGCCGCCACCGGGCCAGTGCCACGCGCCCGTATTGGTGCTGCCGTCGGCGCTGAATGTCCCTTTGAAATAGGCAGGTGAGCCTTTTTCCCCACCCCAGATGATGAGGGTGTCGCCTTCGAGTTCATAGACATACTCGAAGGTATTGCCCTCAGCATCATAGATACGGGACTTAATGTCCGCACCCGGTTCAGTCGCGCCAAAACCCCGTTCACGCCCGATGACTTCGATACCTTTGTTCTTGTGTCCAGTGTGCAGCAGGTCGAAGCGCTGGAGTAAGAAAAAACCGCCTTCCAGCCATTCATAGGTCACCTGCCCGCTGATTTCCGGGCCAGAGATACGCCATGTACCCACCAGCGACGCCCCCAAACGCTTGAGGTCGGCATCTGGTGTAAATATGGGTGCAGACATCTGTGTATTCTCAGACTGGCTCATAGTCAATTCTCCACGCTTAAATTGCTTATGCGATTTGCGAAACTTCGGCTTGTGGCAGCGGGCTGATGAGGCCGTCCACATATTCGGCTTCCGGGTGACTGTCGTCCTCGTCCTGTGGGCGCACATCCCGCAGCATACTGGCAACCAGAAACGCCAGACCGATAAAGCCAACAAAGCCAATGAGGGCATTGACTTGCAACGCCTGTGCGAAGGACTGCCGTGCCGCTTCGAGCAGTGCGGCGCCGAGTTGATTGGGCAGCTGCTCCGCCGCGACGATTGCGCCGCCGAGCGTTTCCTGCGCTGCGCGGACAACATCCGGTGCGATGCCCGCGGGCAAGGTCGCGGCCACCTGTATCCGATAGACCGCCATACCCAGACTGCCCAGAATCGCCAGACCCAGCGCCCCGCCGAGTTCTGCGCCGGTCTCCGCCAGCGCCGATGCCGCGCCTGCACGTTCGGGCGGGGCTGTGCCGACAACCAGATCGACGGTCAGCGTGAACGTGACACCAAAACCCAACGACATCACCGTATTGCCGATGACGACCAGCGCCAGCGAGTCCAGGCCAATCGCAGCCAGCATCGCCATCCCGACTGACCCGAACAACAAACCACCCGCCACCAGATAGGCCGGACGCAGCCGGCGCACCAATTTCGGCGCGAGATTTGACCCGACGATGAAGGCGATTGCGCCCGGCACAGACCACATCCCCGCTTGCAAGGGGGACAATCCCAGCACGAGTTGCAGATATTGGGCGATGAACAGGAACATGCCAAAGCCGAGAAAAATGCCAATCGTATAGGTCGCTAAGGACGCGCTGAACGCGGGCACACGGAACAATCGCAGGTCAATCAGGGGGTCGGTCAATTTGCGCTGACGCTGCACGAATAGAATACCAATTACGACGCCCAATATGACACTTGTAATGGCGACGACTCCGAAGCCATGCTCGGCGACCAGCTTCAGACCATAAATCACCGCTAGCACCGCCACCAGCGACATGCCCGCACTCAGCAAATCGAATTTGCCCGGATTGGGGTCGCGGTATTCTGGCAGCAAGCGTAAACCAGCGCCGAGCAAAATCAGCATGACGGGCACACCGATGAGGAAAACCGATCCCCACCAGAAATATTCCAGCAGCAACCCGCCGACCAATGGCCCCAGCGCGCTGCCGACGGAAAATCCCGATACCCAGATACCAATAGCGACAGTCCGCTGATTGGCATCGAGGAACATATTGCGAATGAGCGACATCGTAGACGGCATCAAGGTCGCGCCAGCAATACCGAGTACCGCACGCGCGGCGATGAGCATCATGGCGCTGGTCGAAAACGCGGCGATAGTCGAAGCGATACCAAAGGCCACCGCGCCCGTCAGCAGCAAGCGCCGCCGACCAATCCGGTCACCGAGTGTTCCCATGGTGATGAGCGAGCCGGCAATCATGAAGCCATAAATATCCGTAATCCACAATAATTGTGAACTCGTGGGCTGGAGGGCTTCACTGAGTGATGGTACTGCCAGATGTAATACGGTGATGTCCATCGCGATGAGCAGCGTGGGCAGCATGAGTACGGCGAGTCCAATCCATTCGCGCCGTCCGGCACGAGCTGGGGTGATGGGGTTCATACGCAATTCACTCTCCTTGATTGTCAAATAAGATGCGCCTGGAAAAGTAGGGACAGGCCGATGTGCCTGTCCGAAAATGGACGACCACACCGGGTCGTCCCTACAGATGTGCATCCAATTGATAATTGCACCGCAGGCCGACGTGCCTGTCCGAAAATGGACGACCACCGCGGTTAACGCTCCCGCAGATATTGGGCGGTATAAGACTGCGCGACGTTGAGTAAGTCCGTTGGCGTGCCCTCAAAGAGGATGTGCCCACCTTTGTGACCGCCTTCTGGCCCCATGTCGATAATCCAATCGGCATTTTTGATGATGTCGCCGTTGTGCTCAATCACAATGACGGTGTTGCCATTGTCCACAATCCGATTGATGACGGCCAGCAGATGCGAAATATCCGACATATGCAAGCCTGTTGTCGGTTCGTCCATGACGTAGACACTGCCTTCTTTGTGAAGTTCGCTGGCGAGTTTAATCCGCTGGCATTCGCCGCCGGAAAGGGTGCTCAACGGCTGCCCCAGCGACAGATAATTCAGCCCGACATCGCTCATGGCTTGCAATGTGTGCAGCACCTTCTTGTTGGTGAAGTAACCCAGCGCTTCTTCAACCGTCATACCGAGCACGTCGGCAATCGACTTGCCATTGAGCTTGTATTCGAGCACGTCGTCTTTGAAGCGTTTGCCCTCACAGACCTCGCACGGTGTTTTGGCTTCATCCAAAAAGCTGAGATTGATATACACAACTCCCAGCCCCTGACAATTCTCGCACGCGCCTTTGGAATTGAAGCTAAAGAGGGAGTTGCTCACATCGTTGGCCTTGGCGAAGTCTTTGCGGATTTCGTCCATGATGCCGGTATAGGTCGCCGGAGTCGAACGACTATTCGCGCCCACTTCCGCCTGATCAATGACGATGGCGTCGGGATGTTGGCGCAAGAAGGTTTCATGAATGAGCGACGATTTCCCCGAACCCGCAACCCCTGTGATAACGGTCAGCACGCCTGTCGGAATATCGACATTAAGATTTTGCAGATTGTTCGCTTTCGCATTTTTGACGGGCAATTTCCCCGCAGGCTGGCGGAAGCTCGCTTTCAGGCGCATCGAATGCAGCATGTGTTTGCCGGTGAGGGTATCCGCCATCAGCAAATCATCATAACAGCCTGCATAGACGATTGTGCCGCCATGTGTGCCCGCCATAGGCCCGACATCGACAATGTGGTCAGCCACTTTGATGACATCCGGGTCATGCTCAACGACAATCACGGTATTGCCCTTATCGCGCAGTTTACAGAGCAAATCGTTCAGACGATGCACATCACGCGGATGCAGGCCGATGCTTGGCTCGTCGAAGATGTACATCACATCGGTGAGGCTGCTGCTCAGATGTTTGACGATTTTCACACGCTGCGATTCACCGCCGGACAGGGTATCGGTTTCGCGATTCAAGCTCAGGTATTCCAGCCCAATGCCCACCAGATGTTGCAGGCGCTCGGTCAACGTTTCGACCATCGATTGCGCCGCCGGGTCATCAATTTCGCGGATGACGTGAATCAGGTCGCCCACTTCCATCGCCGCGAGTTGGGCGATATTGTAGCCGTTAATCTTGCAGCTAAGAATCGTCGGATTCAAGCGCGCCCCCTTGCACGCGCGGCACGGCCCCGTCGTGATGTAGGGTTCAACCTGTTTTTGGGTGCGCTCCGAATACGATTTGATGTCACTGGTGATATATTTGCGTGTGAATTTGTCGATGATGCCTTCAACCGTGATGTTAATCGACTTGCCACCGAAATCAATTTTCACTTTATGAGGGGGTCGATACAGCAGGCGTTCCATCTCCTCCTCACTATAGTCGTCCAGTTTTTTATCGACATCAAACGCGCCAGATTCAACGAGAATGTTCCAATCCCATTTATCGACTCCATAGGGTTCAAACAAAATCGCGCCTTCATTGAGCGACTTCGAGGTATCGAGAAATTGCTCTAAATCAACGCCCATTTTGCGCCCGATGCCGCTGCATTCCGGGCACATGCCCTGCGGGTCATTGAATGAAAACACGTTGTAATGCCCCACATAGGGCTGACCAATCTTCGAGAAGAGCAAGCGTAAGACCGTATAAATATCGGTGATTGTGCCCACAGTCGAATGCGAGCCGCCGCCCATGCGCTTCTGGTCAACGACAATCGGCATACTCAAATTTTCAATCGAATCGGCGTCCGGCTGTGAATAACGCGGCAGGAAGTTCCGCACGAACATACTAAAATTCTCATACAATTGGCGCTGGCCTTCAGACGCAATGGTATCGAACACAAGCGACGACTTGCCCGAACCGGATACACCTGTGAAGATGGTGATTTTGCGCTTGGGAATCCGCAGCGAGACGTTTTTGAGATTATTCTCGCGTGCGCCATGTACTTCGATATATTCCTGAGACATAGGCCTCCCCTATTGGGATTTGTGAGGATGCCATACCCGCAGTTGCGACACGGATATGGGTGGATTTTGGGTGTGTGAAGTTGCACATAAATGATAGACCATACGTTCTAATTCGTCAAGGGTCTATTGCCTTATTTTTCAGGCCAGACTCTGGCATAGTGCTTGCGATATGGGTCGCCGGCGTCGGATTCAATCAATGCCAGCGCGCGCGCATAACAGGTGTAATTGTTCACCTATTCAGATGCCTGTCTCTCAACCCCATCCCCCGCCCGGCAGCACGAATCACAAGCGCAGGGGTCGAGATAGTAACAATCAAATTCTCATGGATAGCTCAACAGATCCTAACAGGTCTGCGATAAATCCACAGGGGATTATAGCCTATCAAACCGGTTTTTAAAGGCTCACTACATACCAAAACCGACAATTGTTGTCGTGTGCCATTAGCCGCGAACGCCAATCGCTATCAGTTTTTATTACCCTATTTAGGCCGAACACAGTAGAATAGACCGCAGGTGGCTTACGGACACAACGAACGGGTAATTTAATGGCGGAAGTCTTTATCTCTTATTCACGACGCGATTCCGACTTTGTGCGGCGCATCCATGACC
>CAZTLI010000129.1:0-12229 GCA_964614375.1 uncultured Anaerolineaceae bacterium | reverse complement strand
AGCCATCGAAGAAATGCAAAAATGGAATGCGCGATTTTAGAGTCGCGGCGTGGGCGATGAGCGCGAAATCATGCGCCTCCTGAACTGAACCCGACGCCAGAAATGCCCAGCCTGTGCCGCGCGCCGCCATCACATCGCTGTGATCGCCGAAGATAGATAGCGCCTGTGCTGCGACAGACCGCGCGGCGATATGAAAGACGGTTGGTGTCAGTTCCCCGGCAATTTTGTACATATTGGGAATCATCAGCAGCAGTCCCTGTGACGCTGTGAAGGTCGTTGTCAGTGAACCAGCTTGCAGCGCCCCGTGTACCGCGCCCGCCGCGCCGCCTTCACTCTGCATTTCGACCACCTGTGGCACGGTATCCCAGATGTTACGCTGGCCTGCCGCCGCCCACGCATCCGCCCATTCCCCCATTTGTGAAGCGGGGGTAATCGGATATATGGCAATGACTTCGTTTAAACGATAAACGACATAGGCCACGGCCTCATTGCCATCTAACGTTTGATAGGTTCGTTTTGACATGATTAAATCCCTAACATTGGCTGTAGGTTTCAACTTCAATCCTAATACGTCCTTTGCATAGCAGCACCGTACATTCTTCGAGTCTTTTTATGAAGAACATCACATTTCGAGGCGGCAAGGCGCGAGAAGAACCCCATGCAGTCCAGCAGCATCCTTGCATAAGAGAGTAATCTCAAGGCTATCTTATCGGTTAGATAGGGTTATCACGATTATACTATGACGTATACGTGACGTTAAAAATATTGAGGGATGCTTCATGCGCCGTTACATTGCTGC
This sequence comes from uncultured Anaerolineaceae bacterium, assembly GCA_964614375.1. Taxonomy (GTDB): domain Bacteria; phylum Chloroflexota; class Anaerolineae; order Aggregatilineales; family Phototrophicaceae; genus CAZTLI01. Next base: position 11,430 of record CAZTLI010000129.1, on the reverse strand, counting down.
GATGACCGTCATTGTGTATGCTGCCCTATTGTGGATGGTGTGGCCTGCGGGCAATCCCACCCACCGCGATTACGCCAGCGCCTATCCGACGAATCCCAACCCACAGCAGGCGGGGTATGAGGCCGAAGCGATTTTGAGTGGTGATCTGCGTTTGCCGCTGAATCATCAGAATGTGTTTTACTGTCCCGTTGGGCGGCGTCCACCCACAACAGCTACCGAAATCATCACGATACCGGGTGGGTCACAGTGCTGTAATCCCGATTTTCTTGGCGGTGGATTCATCGCCGATTCAAAGTTTGTCGCGACCTTAAGCGATGACGGACAGTTTCGCTGTTTCCTGAGCATTGCCCAGGCGCAAGGTGTGGCGCTATGGTACTTCGTGCGCGAAGATACCCTGGTGTCCGATTCGATGCGGACAGCGATACAAGCGACAGGTGGTGATGTGGTCTATTACTTCCATGCCAATCCCGGTCATGACAGGCGGCAGGTCGGGGCGCTGCTGTTCGCCAGCCTCATGGCAACCGTCTCGATAGGATATGGCTACAGACTGACAAAATCCGTCCGCCTGTCCAGCGTCTGAACACGCCCTGAACTATATCTGTCATCACCCATTTGACAGGATATTCTCGTCCCGGCGCAGGTTGTGCGTCGGGTTGGCGTTGGCTGCGTAGGGCGTGATGGGGTCACAGCGGCTCATCCCCTGCCCATTTTCACGATGTTCATCACCCTGCCGGGGACATCCCGCGTCATGGCGCATCTGACAGACCGTTCCTACGTCGCAGGCAATCAATAACGCCCTATCTATCTACCCTCTACACAACCAACGGGACGGCTTGCGAGTCGTCCCGTTTTTGTATTTCAGCCGATATGTGTTTAGCCCGTGCGAACTGCGTATCCGTCTATCGTCTGGACACAATCAACACCATTCCGGGTATACGTATTGGCGGGTAGACGTTCATATAGAAGGAACGCAGGTGACTGGGCAGTAAACGTGAATGGCGACCTGATAAGGCGGCCTGTTCCGCCAGGAATCACAACACTCAACCCCATCATCCACAAATTTTTACAGGTTTTTATGGATTTTGCCCCTGCGTAGGTTTTCCATAGGGTAAAAGCAAACACCGCGACAGGTTGACGTACAGACACATGTCTAGCGGCAAGTTACACTAGAAATAGTTCGCAAGACCGCGACACAACATCAACCTGAAAATGATTTTTGCGACGAGGGGAAGAGACAATGACCAAACCGACTGAAACCGGGAATTTCGCCCATCCAACCGTGAATCGGATGCCTGCCGTACCGACAGTGAAGAACATGAATGTGGTGCGCGCCAATACACTGGCGTCGAGGCGCTTCCCCAACCCGGTCTACTGGCTGCTTCTGGTGGGCGCGTTCATCATTGTGGGCATTGCGCTGCTAGCGCTGCGTGGATTGACGACCGCCAATGAGGAAACAGGCGGCGTCATCGACTTTCATGCTGAAGTCATCTATGTAACGGAAGAACCCGCGCCACAATCGGTATCGGCGCAGGGCGAAACACAGACCGTCGCCAATACCACCAATCCCGAAGTGCCGCCACCACCGGGCACAGTCGGCAGCGCCGCATCGACCACAACGACGGGTGAAACGGCAGCGCCGCTTCCCAACTGCACCATCAGCACACGCGGCAGCGCCAATGTCAACGTTCGCAGCGGCCCCACCCTGGATTACAGCATCGTCGCCAATTTGCCCATAGGCACACAGGTCAATGCCTTCAAGCGGACTGCCGATGGCTGGTATCAGGTTGATATTTATGATGGACTCATTGGTTGGGTCGCGGGGAGTGTCGTAGACCAGACTGAGGGCTGCGCTGACCTGCCTGTCATAGCCTATGGATTGTGTACAGTCACGATTGCGACCAGTGGACGGGTGAATGTCCGCAGCGGCGCGGGACTGAATCACGGCGTACTCGTCACCATGCGCGATGATGTCACGCTGCTCGCCGAATCCCGTTCCGCCAGTGGCTGGTATCAAATCAATATTTCGCCACAACCGGGCTGGATTTATTCGGACATCATCAATCTCGATGGCGCATGTGACACGCTGCCGCTGAACGATAGCTCCAGCGTCACATCGCGCAGCATCGCCGCGCCGCCGACGACCACGAGTGGCAATCCGGGCGCAGCGGTGATCGATAACAGTGTCGAAGCCCTGATTACGCCGGAAACCGATGAATATCCCTGTGTCGCCCGCAATTATCTCAGCGATAGTGTCAATATGCGGAGCGGCCCGGGCATGAACTATGCTGTGACCGGGCAGATGACCAGTCCGCTGCCCGTTGACCAGCAAAGCGATAACGGTTGGTTTAGATTGGGGACGTTGGGCTGGGCGTTCGCGGGTGATCTCGCGCTCAGCGGCGCCTGTGACGCCCTGCCGCGCATCCAGTCTGCCGACTACAGCGGTTAGTCAAAAAGTGGGGTGAGCCGCTAGCCTTCACCCCATAACAAACACGCTCTCAATTTGCGTCAAATTCCATATTCGGTCATAGTTAGCTTACGTAACGTTAGCTAATACAGACAAATTGCTTCTGGCATGGCGCGCGGCCTGCTGCAATTGCCCCCATGCCCGTTGCCAGAAGCACACAGGATCTATCCAATCTAGTCTATAAGGAGTATGTTGTGAAAAAGCGAATTGCACTCATTATCAGTCTGCTGGTACTCACATTGGGTATCACCAGCATCGCCTCCGCCCAGACCGGCATCACCTATGGCAGCGTCACCGGCGGCGAAATCAACGCCACCGCGCCACAAGGGTTCTTCACCTTCAATGGCAGCGCGGGCGACCTGATAACGGCGTATGTGCTGCCGACAGCGGGCGACCTCTCACCGACTGTTGCCCTGCTTGGCCCCACGGGCCAGCTTGCCTTCAGCAGCAGTGACCCGTTCACCGCCCTGGCGAATGATGCCAGCGTGAGCTATCGACTGCCCGCAGGCGGCGCCTACACGCTCATCGTCGGCGCGACGAGCGGCACCGGCACCTACATCCTCGCGCTGCAAAATGAAGCGCCGAGTGTGGCGACTGCCCTGCAACCGGGTCAACCCGTGACCATCAACATTCCGCTGGGCGCGCCCGATGTGGTCTATAACTTCACCGGAACGCCCGATTCGCCATCGGTCATCACTATCACCAGCCTGACACTCGACTTCCACTTCACGGCGATGGTTCGCGATAGCAATGGGCGTGTCGTCGCTGTGATTGCTGATGCTGTCGATCAAGCCATCCTCTATATCACGGGCAGCAATGCCGCCTATGAACTGGTCGTGTCATCGGCTGATCCCGAAATTGACGGTACAGTCGAAATCAGTGTCAATCTGGCGCAAATCGAAGCGACGTCGGGCGGCAGTGTGCCCCCCGCACCCGCCGTCACCGAAGAACCCATCAGCCAGGCACCACAGGGCGTCTGCTCGGTCACGCCAGAAAGTGGCGTCGTCAACCTGCGTGGCGGCCCCAGCACCGATTACAATGTCGTCGGTCAATTGCAGCCCAATACCTTCATGGTCGTCACGGGTCAAAATGGTGGCTGGTATGTCGGTACGTACAACGGTGTCACGGCATGGGTGGCGGGCTTTGTCGTCCGCATCAATGGCCCGTGTGACAATCTCCCCACTGCCGCTGCGCCCGCACTGCCGACCCTACCACCGCCGGCCACGACAGAAGAACCCGGCACGCAGCCGACACAGGACACGGGTGGGAATCAGGGCGGTAATCAGGGCGGCACACAACCCACTACCACCCCACCACCACCACCGACAGAAGCCGCACAAACTGCGCCGCCCGACACCGACCAGCACAACTGGACGCTGAATCGCGATAGCGGTGGACAGTTCAGCGAGGTTGTGTCCTATCCCGGTGGGGATACCAGCGACCGCATCCGTGTGACTGTCGATGGCTTGAGCAATCAACCGCCGAACAACTTCCGCACCTTCAACATCACGCTGGTGTGCAACGGCCCCGGTTCAGAAAATCTGCGCTGGGGGACGGGCGGCCCCAACTCACCAACAGGTCTATCGTGCGGTGGGTCAATCAACATCAACCATACCAACGACAGCAATCAGACCTTCATCAATGTCCGCATTGACAGCGGTGGCACGAGCTATGTCAACTACACGCTGATTGCGACCCGCATACCCTAACGTCCGCAGGCTCACAGGGGTGATGTCATCTTGACATTCGCCCGTAGACCCTATACAATCCAACCATCCTCGCCCATGGGCGGGGATGGTTCGCCAAGGTAGCTCAGTTGGTAGAGCATCGCACTGAAAATGCGAGGGTCCCCAGTTCAAGTCTGGGCCTTGGCACACCCACACACCCGGTCATCGCGCCGGGTTTTTTATTGGCTGGATGCGTGGAATCACCGTCCGCTGCGTTCCCTGTGTCTCGCCGTCTTGAAGATAGGACTGAGGCCGTCGCCATCCTGCCCTAACCACGCTGCGACCTTTGCGGTTGAGCTTTTGTTTTTAGCCAGCGGCTAGCTCAATCCTGCGATGGGGCGGATTCTGTATCGGGGGCGGTTGCCTGTAATACTTGTTCGACGAGGCCAGCGAGCGTAAATGTGAGGCCATGTTTGCGGGCCGCTTCATAATCCGCGGCAGCCATTGAGTCGGCGAGTTTGCTCAACTGCTCGTCGATATTCTGGCGGGCAACGGCGTGATTAAGCACCTGTTCACGGATAAACGCAAAATAAGCAGCCGCAGTCGCATGGTCACCGTGCCGCGTGTAATAATAGCCCATCGTCTGAATCGCATCTTGCATACGCGGTTTGTGGTCAATCGCGCGGGCGATGGTCAACGCTTCGTGCATAGCGGCACGCGCTTCAAACCACCGCTGCTGGTCACTATAAAGCTGCACGATGGACAACAGGGTCTGGCTGACTGCTTCGGGGTTGTTGATTTTACGGCGCAGCGCCAGTGACTCCAGGAAATAGGGTTCGGCGACCGCATAGTTTTGATAATGCTTGCGTTCCAGATGCCCCAGTGTATTCAGATTATTCGCCAACCCCTTGCGATCGCCAACCTCTTGCAGAATCTGACGGGCTTCATTGAGCATGTCGCGCGCGCTGGCGGGATCGCCCTGTTCTTCGGTGACGGAGGCGATATTGCTCAGGGCATAGGCAATACCATGCCGGTCATTAATTTCGCGGCGGATCGCGAGACTGCGATGATAGTATTCCAGCCCTGTTGTCGGATCACCCAACAGGTCATAACTGATGGCGAGATTATTCAGCGCGCGGGCGATAGCGATTTGTTCGCCTGTTTGCTGCATCGCCTCCAGACACGCCTTAAACGCATCCTGTGACGCCTGTAAATCGCCCTGAAAGCTCATGATGACGCCGCGATTCATCAACGCATAACCGACCTGCTGCATATTGTTGACTTCGCGCAGGAGGGTAATCGCCTCGTCGTTGAATGTCAGCGCCGTTTCATACTTGCTCTGCCACATATCACATTCTGTCAGCAGATTCAGGACGTGTCCGATGCCATCTTTATCGCCGTCTTCACGATACATTGCCAATGACCGATGGGCGAATGTGCGCGCGTCTTCATAGGCGCTGGTGCTGGCATAACAGCGCCCGATCTGGTGCAGCAAATCGGCGTGGACGGTGCGCGGCTTATCGGCCTGTTCATAAACGCGCAGATTGAGGGCACGCGCATACAGGTTGGCGGCCTCTTGATACTGGTTGAGGTGAAAGGCCTGGCGGGCGGCGATGCGGCTGTAATGACCTGTTTTTCTGTCATCCCCTGCGGCAGACCAGTGCTGGGCGAGGACGGCGGCGTGCGCTGTCGCGTCATCATCGGCGACGTGATAGATGGTCTCAATCGCTTCGGCAACACGCCGATGATAAACCGGGATTTCTACCGGGTCGAGGTCTGCCAGCACCTGTTCGCGCAGCTTATCGTGGGTGAAGCGCCAGTGACCGCCTTCCAATTCCAATACGGCGGCAGCTTCACAGGTTTGCAACCAGCGGTCGAAGTCGATTTGTGGGTCGAGGGTCTTGAGGATTTCGGGTTGGACAAAACGCCCGGCGACAGCCGCTAATTTGAGCAAGGCTTGCATCGAGTCGGGGATGCGCCCCAGACGACGGCGCACCACTTCGCGCACGCCCCCGGCGAAGATACTGTCTGGCAGCGTCATCAAGCCGACCATCGACAAACTACCCGCGGCTTCGGCGAGCGCCCGCACCACTTCGACAAGGAAGAAGACATTGCCCTCGGTCTCGCGCTGCAACATATCGACGACCTGTTCCTGTTTGCCCGTTTCGCCCAGCATCGCGGCACTGAGTTCGGCAATGGCATCGGGCGCGAGTCGTTCCAGTTTAATCGGCTGCATATCGGACAATTCATCGGGCAGACCGGGCCGTTCGTCATCGCGGTAACTGCCGACAATCATCAGCGGCAAATCGGCGATGGTCGGTGTCAGCATTTTGATGGGTTCGAGGCTTTCATCCGTCCATTGCAAATCTTCCAGAATCAACAGCATCGGGCGTTTCTGGGTGCGGAACAGGCGCGCAATCGTGGCGATCAATCGCTGCTGATTGGCTTTCTGGTCAAGCGGGGGGGGTGTCCCGGTTTGGATTTCGAGCAGCGTGTCAATATCGGGGACGAGTTCTTTGAGCACGGCTGCGTCACTACCGGTTACATCAGTGGCAATGACCAGATGCCGCAGCGGTTCGCGCCACAATTGATAGGGAAGGCCGCCTTCTGCCAGCGCCTGCCCCCGCAGCACCATCACACCATCCACCAGCGCCTGTGTCCGCACTTCTTCCAATAAGCGCGATTTGCCGACGCCCGATTCACCCCCAATCAGCCATGCGCTGCCCTGTGCAGGTAGAGCAAAGGTATTATTGAGGGCTGTCGTTAGCTGAAAATACTCCTCATGCCGCCCGACAAAAGCCGCAGCCTGCAAATAGCTTTCACGAATGGCGATGGATTCAACCGTCTGCGGTAAACCGGTCGCGTCATAGAGCGCATGGATAGTCGCATCGGCAGACGGATAGCGCACATCGGGCGTCTTTGCCATCAGGCGCGCGACCACATCGGCGATAGAATTGGGCAAAGGCATGAACGCCGGGTCGAATGAGGTGGTGAGGATGTGATTAATCAGCGTCGTGGGGTCGGATTTGTCGTAGGGATATTCACCGCCAAATACCTCATAGGCGATGACCCCCGCCGCATACAGGTCAGACGCTTCTGTCGCCGGTTGATTTTGCAGCAGTTCAGGCGCCATATACGCCAGCGTTCCGGCTAAACCGCCCGTCGTTTCGCGGACACCCGCCAGACCAAAGTCGAGAATTTTGACCTGCCCATCCACGACCATCACATTATCGGGCTTCAAATCGCGATGCAGCACCCCCCGCCGGTGCAGATATTGCAGCCCTTCCAGCATTTGTAAGAGCAAATTGGCTTTTTCATCGTCTGATTTACCACGCGCCGCATCGGTGATAGAGCGGGGTGCTTCGATGAGTTCCATCGTGAAATAGGGCGAACGCTCGGCATCAAAACCATAATCCAGCACGCTGATGATATGAGGATGCCGCAGCGAAGCCACGACTTTAAATTCGCGCGCCAGCGAGAGGCGCTGCCCGGTGGTGTGCATACCGGGTGTATTGTTTAGCCGCGGCGCAGAAAACGTCAACACCTGTTTGAGCGCAACATCTTGTCCGGTGAGGCGGTCGGTCGCCCGATAGACCGCGCCGAAGCCACCTGTCCCTAGCACATCCCGCAATTGATAACGATTGTCAATCCGTTCTAAAGGCATTACACGTTCCTGTGATGTATAACTGCGAACCGCTGGTCAGTCGCTAGACCGTCCTGCTCAATTACTCGATGGGCTTGTCCATGTCGCTGCCCCATTCTTTCCACGACCCATCGTACATACTGCCGTTGGTATACCCCGCCGCTTGTAGTGCCAATAACCCATAACTGGCGGATACACCCCCATTACAGTAGACAATGACTTCGGGCACGTCATAGCGAATGCCGTATTTTTCAAATATCGCGCGCAGGTCATCGGGTTTGTGCAGTTGACCGTCGTCCCGTATCAGCGTTGTCCGTGGGATATTAATCGCGCCGGGGATGTGCCCGGCCCGTTCCACACGCGAGGATTTGCCGGCGAATTCTTCGGGCGAACGCACGTCAATCAACTGCACCTTATTGCTGCCAAGCGCCTCCAGCACCTGCTGGTCTGTCCGTCGCCATGATTCGTCGGGTTTGATGACGATGCTGGATGGCGCAAGCTGGGGGATGTCGCGTGTTACCGGGCGCCCCTCGCCGACCCATTTTTCCCAGCCACCATCCAGAATCGTGACATTGCGATGCCCATAATAATTCAACGCCCACCACAAGCGCGCGGCGAACATGCCATTGGCGTCATCATAGGCGACGACGTGGGTATCGGGCGCGATTCCCAGACGGCGCAAAACGTCGGCAAAACGGTCTGATTTGGCGATTTGCGCGTGATGCGGACTATCCGGGTCGGTGATTTCATGCACCCAATCGACAAAGACCGCGCCGGGAATGTGGGCGTCTTCATAGTCGGTGCGGTGGTTAAAATAGTGCGGTTTTGGGTCAGACGCAGGCCGCACATGCCCCCGAATATCGACCACGCGCACCGTGTCATCGTCTAAATGTTCAGCCAACCAATCTGTCGTGGTCAGCAGGTGATTACTCATGAATCTTCCTCGAATGTTCATATCGTTATCCAACGACACCCAACATTTTAGCTGCTGAATGTTACAACAGTTGTAACCCATTTTAACGCGCAAATGCCGATGCGAACAGATTTGCAGCCTATCTCACGACTCCAATTGCAGCTGAAATCGAAAATTTTACATTATTCCGATATTACCCATCGTGTCATGAGAATTTGCTAAAAACTGTGACAAGGGTTGCTCTGGGGCGTTACAATTCGGGAAAAGGGTTGTGAGGTCAATGATGCGAACGGCGATACGGATACCGGGTTTGCTAGTGCTCGCCATTGTGATGGGGGCTGCGGGAACACTGGCGCAGGATGCGTTACCCGTTGGCGGGGTATGGGAAGATGGGGCGCGAATGCAGATTCCCCGCTTCGAGGCGGCGGCGGCGGCGCTGGACGGGCGCATTTATATCGCGGGCGGGTGGTCAGGTACGTATGAAATCCTCGATTCGACGGAGGTCTATGAGATTGAGTCCAATACCTGGTCACAGGCCGCAGCCATGCCGCGCGGGCTGCATCACTTTGAAATGGCGGCGATTAACGGCCTGTTGTATGTGTCTGGCGGGGCGTTTGGGATGCACGATGTCAGCGACCTCATTTACAGTTATAACCCCGAAACGGATACATGGTCGGAAGTGACGCAAGCGCCCGATACCCGCATTGCTCATGCGATGGTCGCTGTGGATGAGTCGCTGTTTATGATTGGCGGTGGGCCTTTGTATACGCTATATACAGGCGAGGTCTGGTCATATAACGTCGTGACTGATGAATGGGACACATCTCACCCGGACTTGCCAACACAACGCGACCATGTGGCGGCAGTCGTGCTCGATGGTTTGATTTATGTCATCGGCGGACGCAGCAATTCGGGTTTGGTTAATTATGCCACTGTCGAAGTCTATGACCCGGTTGAACGCGAATGGTCGGAGGTCGCGCCACTGCCCGCCGAGCGGTCGAGCGTGACTGCGGCAGTCGTCAATGGGCGTATTCACGTCACGGGTGGCGAAGATATTTCCGCTGATACCGCGCGTTCATTCGGCGATCACTATGTATATGACCCGGAAACGGATACATGGACAACACTACGTCGGGCGCCGCGCCGTGTGCATGGCGTGTCATCCGTCGCTTATGACGGACGCTGGTATATTCTCAGTGGTTCGACTGCGCCCGGTGATGCGGCAGGCGTCATCCGTGTCATCATGATTTTCACGCCCGGCGAAGAATAACGCATTGCAGCGTAAGACAGCCAGGTAAAAACAGTGCTAGATGAGGGTAATGCGTGAGGGGCAAGTATTACCCCTTTTCGCCTTTTGCGCCGGATGACTGCGTGTTGCAACCCGCGCCGTCCAAAATAAAAACCCACCGGGACACAGTGTCGCAGCGGTGGGTTGACGGTGCTTGATAGCGATAGGACTAGGCCGAAATGCTCGGCAGTTCCTGCGTGGAGGTTTTGTCTTTCTTGCGCTCCTGATCGAGGTCAAAGTAATACAGGCTGTCCTGCATATCCTCGACTTCGTACATTTCCAGAATCATATAGGGCTGATTTGGCAGCATTCGCAGCTTGGGCAGAATTTTCAGATAATTCAGCACACCCGAAGGCCAATCAAAACCATGATGCTCGTCCAGCACACCATTATTGTTATTCAGGTGGGTGTGAATCAACCAGGGTTCAAGTATCGCCAACCAGTCATCCAGCCTGACGCCATCGTCTGAAAACAGGTGAGCATGACCTATATCCAGACAGGCGCACAAATTGGGATGATTGATGGCGCGCAAAATGTCACCAATGATGTTGGGGTCGAATTCCCACATATTTTCCAGCGTGATTATCACCCCATGATCGCGGGCATAATCCGCCAGCGGTTTCCAGAACTGGATATTGCGTTCGAGCCAGCCATCGCGATATTCAGGATTGTGAATCGAGCCGATAAAATTGGGATGAAATACGACGTGTTCGGCATTCAAGCGCGATGCAATCCGCAGCGCATGTTGATAGCGGGCGATGCACACTTGATTAATCAGCGCATCGGGACTGCCCGACGCCATATCCATAAATGGCCCGTGAATCGTGATGGGGCCCGGCACGGCTTGCAGCAGTTCTTGATATAAGCGCAGCAGAGCTTCCCAGTCTCCATCGAGCACATCGGGCAGCGCGAAGGCCATCAGTTCGATACCCAGCCCATATTCCACAGCCAAATCGACACATTCGTGGATGTTATTGAGATTTGCGCTCAGGAGTACCGTATCTGTCATTCCATTTGCCTCTGGTGGTGAATGCCTGGTTTTCAGGTAGATGGTGCAATACCGTTAATTTAGAATACACCAGAATCCATAGAGTTAAATAAATGTTACAGTTATAACCTCGTTTGCGAAAAGTTAGAAATGTTTTAAAATCCGTCAAACTATAAAAAAGTCGCAAATATTCGTTTACTGCTTTCATGAATTGGCCTATGACCACAGACCCGATGAACCCGTGACTATAGCGTGAGATAGCCTATTCCGCTAGCTTGATTGCGGGTTGAAAAGTGGCACTTTCAAGCAGAATTTTTACTATAAATGGAGGTTAGCGGTAGGGATCAGGTTTTGGGGGTGGCGTGCTCACAGTTCGGTCACGCAATTCACTTCAGGCTAGCAATCGCCGAGAATCGGGCTTTTGTTGACATGCTGACCCGCTGCTATTCGGTCAGGCTATCGCGAAT
>CAZTLI010000128.1:0-12299 GCA_964614375.1 uncultured Anaerolineaceae bacterium | reverse complement strand
TTGAAACGGTCTCCCTGCTGCATTTTACCGATGTCAACGACGATGGGCTGGACGAAATGGTCGTCATCGTGCGCGATGATGATGTCAATCGGCGGATGATGATTTTTGGCTGGCGCAACGGCACAGTGATTAGCCTCGTGCAACCCGATACGCAATTACGTTTTGGCACAGTGGTCAACTGGCCTGTGACCAATCCTGAAATCGTCGGCGTACCGGAGATGAGCGTGCGCGTGTTCAGCATCGAATCGCCAGAATGGGGCTGTGTCGCGCAGTTGTCGCTGCAATGGCGCTATAGCAACAATTTCTTCCGCCCCTTCCAGCCCGATTTGAATCCGACCTCACAATCACAGGATAGTCTGGCCTGTCGCCTATACAGCTTTGAACCGCTATTCAGTATCGCGCCCGCCGAAGCGATAACGATTGTCGAAGAAATATTGTCCGACTATCCACCCGATGAGCCGGGTTACCTGCGCGGGCAGATGGTGCTGGCGATGTTGTATCTGCTGGATGGGCAACCGACAAACGGACTCGAAACAGCCCAACGGGTCCTGACTGTCGCCGAACCCGGTAGCTGGGGGGCAAATCAAGCCACTGCATTCCTCGATACGATGGGATTTGCAGGCACACAGGCGCTGGATGTCTGTGAGGCGCTGGTGCTGGCAAGTTTGAACAATTATCCCGCCTGCGACATAGATGCCGTCGTTGGCTATGGATTTATGGTCGCGCCATTGGTGACGGATGAACCCCTCTCTGACCAGCTCATCGCGCGCGGTCTACCCATCATCGAAAGTGTGCCGATTGTACAGGTGGGGCGACGTGACCGTGTGGCCTATAACTTCTCGCGGGCGGGGATGGGCTGGTGGGCATTTGCCGCGCAACCCGATGGCACCTATCTCGCCGAGCAAATCGACGCGCCAGAGGGCTTTGGCGATGTGTTTTTGCCTGCCGGGTTGTTAGATGCCCCGCAAACGGCGTATACGGCGCTGCTGGTATTTGACAATCCCAGCGGGTCGCTGAGCATAATTGAAACGGCTGTCCGCGCCAATCCACAAACGCCTTTGAGTCCTTCCGCACGTTATTTACAAGCCGTGAGTTATGACTTAGCAGGAAATCGCGCGCAGGCGCGCGAAGCCTATTATAGTCTGTGGGCACAATATACCAGCAGCATCTGGGGACAACTGGCGGCGCGACATCTGGAACAACGTTAATTGGATGATGGCGCCCGACTATTGACCCGGCGCTACCTTTGAATCTTTGACGAAAGTAGATAAACACAATGCAATTAGTGACATACACGCATGAAGGGCGCAGGCGCGTCGGACAGGTGATAGACGGCAAAATCTATGCCGCCGCATGGACAGACCCCCTCGACCAGATTATTCGACGGGGCATTCGACCGAGTTTGACCAGCGATCACATACCCGTAGAAGAGGCGATTCTGGAAGCGCCCTTGCGTCCGGGCAAGATTATCGCCATTGGGCGCAACTATGCCGAACATGCCGAAGAACTGGGGAACGATGTCCCGCCTGCGCCGCTGATATTCACCAAATTTACCAGCAGCATCATGGGCACGGGCGGCGTCATCACATGGCGCGAGTCCATCACGCAGCAGGTCGATTGGGAAGGTGAACTGGCCGTCGTCATCGGCAAACGGGCGCGCGAAGTCGATGAACACGAGGCGATGCGGCATGTGTTTGGCTATACCATCGCCAACGATGTCACCGCGCGCGACATTCAATCCAGCGAAAGCCAATGGATACGCGCCAAAAGTCTGGATACGTTTTGTCCACTGGGGCCGTGCGTGGTGACTGCCGATGCGATTGGCGACCCACAAAATCTGAGTATTCAGACGCTGGTCAACGACGAGGTCATGCAGGACGGCAGCACCGCCATGATGATCAACAGCATCGCGCAGCTAGTGTCCTACTGCTCGTTCATGTTCACGCTCGACCCCGGCGATATGATTCTAACGGGCACACCGGCGGGTGTCGGCAAGGGCATGAACCCGCCGCGTTTTCTACAAGATGGCGATACGGTCACGGTGCGTATCGAAGGCATCGGCACGTTAACCAACACATGCCAGATACTGCCCTAGCATACAAAAAGAGGCGGTGGGTGATTGATCGTCCACTGCCTCTTTAATCGCTAAAACCTATCCCCAAAGACCCACGCCTAATACGTCTCCCATACCTCTTCGCTTTTGAGGATGCGGCGCAGTTGTCGTGGGAAGCGCGTGCGGCTGACGGGTTTACCAATATAGGCGTTGAATCCGGCGGCCTTGCATTTCGGAATTTCGATGTCGGCGTCCTGTGCGGTGACAGCCACAACGATCACATCCTTCAGCTTTTCATCGGCGCGAATCTGCTTGAGCACTTCATAACCGGTTGTCGTGGGCAAATTGATGTCTAAAAAGATGATATTGGGTGAGGGCTTCATGGCATGTGCCATTTGAATCACGCCTTCGCCCGTCGTATTGATGTAGGATTTAATACCCAGATAGCGCATCATCACACCGATAATCGCCATCCCTCCGGCATCATCTTCCACCACCAACGCATTTAGATGTGCAAATTCTGTCCCTGTTGCCATGTCTCCTTCTTTCCCCCTGTGCCAATTTTGCGACGATAAGGGTGCAATGTCAGTGAATCGCACGGCTGGCAAGGTCACCTACTCAGTATTCACCGCCAGCAGCGCTTCTATGCGGCGGTCATCCGCCTTTTTATCATCCGATTTAGCCGGTTGTTTAATCGGCAGTGTGAAACGAAACGTCGTCCCTTTGCCCATCGTCGTATCCACTTCAATCGTGCCGCCGTGCTGCTGCACAAAAAAGCGCGTAATCGGCAAGCCTAAACCCGTGCCCTCGATTCCCAGTTCTTTCGCGCGGGATGTGCGTTCAAAGGCTTGAAACAATTTGGCCTTTTCGTCATCGGGGATACCAATACCCGTATCGGTCACATCAAACCTGATAACCTCCCCCTCGTGCTTCACGGTCAGGCTGACCGTGCCCTCTTGCGTAAACTTCACCGCGTTGCTCAATAGATTGTTCAATACCTGCCGGATGCGCCGCGAGTCCATTGGAATTTGCGGCAGGTCTTCGGCAACATGCGACTCAATGGTGACGCGAATGGCTTTGTCGCCATCTTTTTCAAGCTGCATTTTGGCGGCATCGAGCGCGTCTTCGACAACGGGATAAATATCGCCGTGCTGGATGAACAGTTCCATTTCACCCGCTTCAATTTTGCTCACATCGAGCAAGTCATTGATGAGGAACAAAAGATGTTCGGCACTGCGAATGGTCTGATCCAGGCGGGAAATCTGGTCGGCGTTGACATCGCCAAATGCCCCGATACGCATGAAGTCCATATTGTTGATGATGAGATTCAGCGGCGTCCGCAATTCATGCGTCACACTGGCGAGGAAACGGGTTTTCACCTGATTAGCGCGTTCGGCCTCTTTAACGGCTTCGTTCACCTGCACGAACAACTGTGCGTTTCGCACTGTGGGCGATACCATATTGGCGAATAATCGCAATTTGCGTTCATCATCCTCGCTGTATACCGGCTTTGCGGCTTTGCGGCCTGCGGCAACGGCGCCAATCGCCCGACCAGAGAACATCAAAGGCACACACACGGCCCGGTCAATATGCCGGTCACTGATGCTGTTGAGCGCGATTTTTTGCGGCCAATTCTGATAATCATCCACGCGAATGGCGCGCCCTTCGCGCGTTACAACGCCTATCATGCCCTCATTCACACTGGCGACCACGCCCGTTGTCTGCTGACCAGCGATGGTGCTGGCGACCAATTTTAGATATTGGCGGTCATCGGTGAGCAGCCACACACTACAGTAACTGGAATCGAGCAGGCTGAGAATACGTTTGGTGAACGTGTCCAGCAGCGGCGGCAAACGATGTTCCGTCACGACAGACAGCGACTCGTCATAAATCGCCCGCAGTTCGTCGGCGCGGGTATCGGATTCCTTACGCGCATGATCGAGTTCTTCCGTCCGTTCGGTCACACGTTGTTCGAGTGTGCGCCCCCACTTATTCAACTCATCATAAGAATGGGCGAGATTGCGTTTCATATCTTCCAGCGCCAGCGCCATGCGCCCGATTTCGTCCCGACGTTCACGATGCCCGATTTGATAGCGCATATCGCCCGAACCGATTTCCTGCGCGGCATGGCTCAATTTCGACAAAGGTTCAGCCACATTGTTGTGGATGTAGTAATTGATGAACCACAGCAGCGTGACCACACCCGCCAGCGACACCAGCACAACCTGTAGAATGGTCTCTTTGGGCAGCGTCGGCAAGATTGTTTCCGGGAAGAAACTGACCAAATGCCAATCCACACTGGAAAGCGTCGTTTGAAAAGCAAAGGACTCCTGCCCGAACACCGGGTCTATCACACTTAAGGCGTCGCCAACCTCACGCGCCGCAACCTCTTCATAGATACGCGCAGCCGCACTGCTCTCAAGCGGCATGGTCGAGCCTTCCGCCGTGTCATCGGGCAGACCAAAAGCCGCAATGACTTCGTTCGTGCTGGTCAATAACACCGAATAGCCGCGCGACAATTCGACAGTCAAATTGGTCGCTTCGGCAGATTCAAACAACGTCGCTTGAATTGCGCTCACCGGAATATCGACCCAGAGTACGCTGTCTATCACGTCACCGCCGTTGGCAAAGGGCACGGCAAACGATACTGCGTCACGCTCTGTCGATTGGGGGAAGAGCGGCATCCCCGGCCCATACCAGCGCGGTTGATTGGTTTCCAGAACACCAAATACCCACGCATCGCCCGGTACTTCGCCATCACGCACCCGAGTCAGACGCACACTGCCTGCGTCGGGATTCGGAATATCGAACACCGCCGTTGTATCGCCACGATGCACATTGACCCGGTGAATCAACGTATCGTCATCGGCACCGATACTGAGGTTTACGGGTTGGCGCAGGCGATCTGGTTGGGTTTCACTTTCTGGTTCAATGGCGTCTACAAGATTGTGGGCCGCCGCCACCGCATTGGCAATCCGTTGATCGAGTTCAGCGGTGACAAGCCGCTCATATTCTGCAAAGGCCCGACGGGTATCTTGCCGGAGCGTTTCGCGACTACCAAAAAGGGCGATGATCGCCACAACCAACAGCATGGTCGTCGTTAATCCCGCAACAATGAGAACAAGACGCTGACCGATAGTCATGTTTTGGAACATGGTCAATGGCTCCGCGATTGAATGTGGGCAGATATTACATCAAGTGTTCAATAAAAAACAAATTAACACCCTCAATTATTGCACAATTTTACGCTTGATTTTCATTTCTGGCATGTATCTAAATGATTGACAAACCCAATTTAAACGCCACCCGAATCAACTTGTTGCATCACGGCATCGCGCAGGTCATCACTTTTAATGTATGACCGGCACAGTGTATAATTGACGCAGCAACAGCGTCACATCAACCCATCGTCTATAATCACAAATAAACAGGGGGCAGCGTGCCAATATTGCGCGAAGGCGAACTCGATATAATCAGCCTCAGCGCCGACCAGACCCAACGCCTGGGGATGCGCCTGGGGCAATTGTTGCAACCCGGTGATATTGTCTGTCTGTCGGGCGATATGGGCGCGGGCAAGACGGTGTTCGCCGCGGGATTAGGTACAGGTTGGGGTGCATCCACGCCCTTAACCAGCCCTACCTATAATCTCGTCCACCAGCACCGTCGAGAAGCCGATGGCACACACCTGCACCATTTGGATTGTTATCGCTTGCATGGCGAGCACGATGCCGACAGTATTGGCATAGATACCATACTCGACGGTAACGGTGTGGTCGTTATAGAATGGGCGGAACAAATCGAAGCCACCCTGCCAGAAGGTCGATTGTGGGTGGAATTGCGCGTCGTGGACGAAACCCGGCGTAATATCATCTTTGAAGGTGAAGGCCAGCACTATCTAGACCTCGTTGAGCAGTTTCGGCAGGCGGCATTCGGGGTGTGATGTTACAGAGTGACGAACGACGACTGAGAGCAGCACCACATTATGTTACTGGCAATTGATACCGCAACCCGTGTCATCAGTATGGCGCTGCATGATGGCCAGACTCTGCTTGCAGAGCAAACATGGTTAGCAGGCAACCACCACGGTACACAATTAGCGCCCACTGTCGCCACCATGCTCGACCACTGTGCGCTAGCAGTGGATGAGTTGACGGCTGTCGCCGCTTCGATTGGGCCGGGTTCATTTACCGGGCTGCGAATCGGCGTGGCCTTTGCCAAAGGGATTGCTGCCGTACACGGGCTGCCATTAGTGGGTATTACCTCGCTAGATACCCTCGCCGCCGGACAACCGCAGTATCCATCGCGCTTTGCCTTAATTGCCGTTGTCGAGGCGGGGCGCGGGCGCATCATCGTCCAGACCTATCGCTGGGGCAAAAATCAATGGGTCAGTCGTGCCGAACCGCGTTTGATGAATTGGGATGAACTCCTCACGAAAATAGATGGCCCGGCCTATATAACAGGCGAAGTCAGCCCAATCGGGCAAGAATCAATTGTCGCCGCATCGACGCAGGAAGTCCCCGTATACCTTGTCCCCCCTGTGTACCGTTTGCGGCGGGCGGGATTTATGGCTGAATTGGCGTGGGCACACCTGAATGAGGCACAAGATGTCGCCCGGTTCGACCCGGCCTTGCTTATCCCGATTTATCTCAAAACCGATGGCACACCTCAGGCGGAATAGAGCACGATGTCTCTCACCTTACGTTACATGCGCGTTGATGACATACCGGAAGTAGTCGCGATTGACCGTGTGGCATTCAGTATGCCCTGGACGGCACAATCGTATACCTATGAAGTGGCGGAATCGCCCTATAGTTATATGGCGGTGCTGGAACAAGCAATCCCGGCTACAGTCAGGGGTTGGCGACGGTGGCTGCACCGCTTAAGTGGGCACAATGGGCAACTGCCGATGACATATCGAACAATTGGGTATGGTGGCCTATGGAACATTGCCGACGAAGCACACATCAGCACGATTGCTGTACACCCCGATTTTCGAGGAAAAGGGTATGGTGAGCTGCTGCTGGCGGGGATGATTCGACGGTCTATCCTGCTGAATGCCAGTTATCTCGTGCTGGAAGTGCGCGTGAGCAATCACATCGCCCAGAATCTGTATCATAAGTACGATTTCACGATTGCAGGCACAAAACGCAATTATTATCACGACGATATGGAAGATGCCTATGATATGCGCCTCGACCTGCTCGATGGCGATGTTTTGAATCGTTTTCAAACGCGCTATACGGCGCTGCGTGAGCGAATCGCGTTCGCTGATGCCTATACCGATGTGACCCATCACACCCCAATCAATAATGGTCGCTAAATCTTTTACTTCTAAGTACACGCTTTCTGCTATGATGGACAGGGGACTGGTTTAACACCCATCGGGAAGGCAGTTGCTCCACTCATGCGTATTCTGTTCATCACAACCTACTTTGAACCCGACTCCGGCGCGGCGGCAGTGCGATTATCGCGGCTGGCGAAATTGTTGCAGAAACGCGGTCACGATATTACGGTGTTGACAGCTATGCCCCACTATCCGCAAGGTCAAATTGCAGCAGGCTACCGGCGTAAGTTGTTCATGGTCGAGGAGCGCGATGGATTACGCATTATTCGGGCGTGGTTGTGGGCGTCTCCCAGCCCTAAAATCAGCCGCCGGCTCATCAGCCAACTATCGTTGATGCTGACGACGGCGCTGCGCGGGTTGTTCGTCAAACGGCCTGATGTGGTATTTATTGAAGGACAGCCTGTATTCACGGCACTCGCAGGCTGGTTCATCAGCAAAATCAAACGCCGCCCGCATGTGGTCAATGTGTCAGACTTCTGGCCAGAGCATTTGTTATTTGCGAGCGAAATTCAAGAGTCATCGTTCATCTATCGCCTGTTTCGCACCATTGTGAATCTGACGCAGCGCGGCGCGGCGGGCATTGTGGCCCTACATCCACCTCTGTTGGAAAGTGTGCAAGCACGTCTTGGACAGGTCAACAACGGGCATGTGATTTACAACGCCGTCGATTTGAAGCGTTTCCGTCCCGGATTAGACACAACAGCCTTTCGCGAAAAGTATCAGTTAGGCGATAAACGACTGGTGACATTCATCGGCACATTCGGGACGCATATTGACGTACCCATGATGCTGGATGTCGCAGCAAGACTAAACGATTGTGAAGATGTGCGCTTTGTGTTCATCGGCACGGGCGGGCAGCGGCAATATCTGCAACAGCGCCTGCAACAACCTGAATTATCCAACGCGCGCTGGATTGGTTGGATTGACCATGAGGACATGCCACACTGCTGGAATGCGTCTCATATCACATTCTGGGCGGTGCATGACCATCCGCTGAACACCAAATTTCTGCAAGCGAAGAATTACGAAGCGTTAGCCTGTGGCGTGCCGGTGGCAATCGCGATAGAGGGGATTAACGCCCAACTGATTGCAGACAGTGGCGCGGGTCTCACTGTTTCGTTCGGGGATATAGATGGTCTCACTCGTGCGATCCAAAGGCTGCTGGATGAGGCAGATTTTCATCAGCAGTGCAGCCAGAACGGACGCACCTACGCCGAAACCCACTTCGACCCTGAAAACGTGGCAGCAGCTTATGAGGGCGTGCTGCGAGGTGTTCACAATGCCACACACTGAACCTGCGCTCAATAAGACTGTGTTCATGTTTGTGTATACCAATGCCCCATCTGACCCGCGTGTGGTCACTTCTGGCACGACGCTGGTGCAGCTCGGCTATCAAGTAAAGACGGTTGGTGTGGCGCTGTATGGCGGAAAAGCTGGATACTATGATGTAGAAGGTATGGACATCACCATCCTCCCGGTTGTCAATCGCTTAAATCCGCTGTTCTTATGGCGCGCGTTATGGCAGCTTGTTCGGGGACGCTTCCCGGTTGATACATCACCCGAAACAGGAGAACGAACGCGCAGCACAGCCTTATCGGTGTTGTTTTTCAATCTGTGGCTGCTGCGCCTCGCATTATTTGCGCCGATAAACATCATTCATTGCCATGAACATCAGGGGATGCTTGCGGCATGGCTGCTGGCAAAACTCAAACGCATCCCCTGGATATATGATGCTCATGAAGCAACGCCTGAAAATCGGGCAAATATGGGCTGGAAGGCAGCATGGGCAATTCGAGTTGAAAGTTTCTTCCTGCGGCGCGCGGATGCGGTCATCACCATTGGAGAACGCCTCGCCCGCAGGATTCTACAGCGGGGTGCGCGAAAGGTCATCATCGTTGGTAACTGGAAACGGCTTGAGGACTATGATATTGAGCCAGCACGTTTGCAACAAGTCACAGCAGCGCTGGATTTGGCGCACTATCAGGCCATCATTGTCTATATCGGTGCCTTACAACCCGACCGTGACATTGACCCGCTGTTGGAAGCCGCCGCCCAATCGCCCGACATCGGTATCGTTGTGGGCGGGAGAGGCCCCTTTGCAGAGAAAGTCGCGCAGGCAGCGGTTCAATATGGCAATATCCGCTGGTTAGGTCAAGTGCCTTTTGAAGATGTCCCGCTATACACCATGCTCGCTGACGCGCTCTACTATTGTTTAAATGCGGATAGAGCCAGCAGCTATTATGTGCTGCCCAATCATCTGTTCGAGGCGTTTGCTGCGGCTAAACCGTTGATTACACAACGGGGCATTGGCGAGATTGGCGCTATCCTCGAAACCATTCAAGCGGGCATTCTGTTAGATGAAGTGACACCTGAAACGGTTAGCGACGCATTTACCAGGATTCAGGACGAATCGTTTTATCAAACCCTTATGCAGCAGGCGCGCATAGGGCAGAAACAGTATAACTGGGATGTTGCGGAGCAACGCCTCTCTGCCCTATATCATGAATTAACCGATCAATCGAAACAGAAGAAGGCCTAAGGCTGTGCATATTCTGCTGTTTACATCCTTCTATCCGTCATCTGCCAGAATGACAGGGACATTTTTTCGTGAACAAGCGCAGGCGCTGCATCATGCCGGGCATCAGGTCGGCGTACTGGTCGCCCCGCGCATCATCGAAACGCTGGATCATATCAAACGGCATAGGCGCTTGCCGAACTTAAAAACGGCAGATGTCGAATGGGTCGATGATTTCCCTGTCTATCGAATGCACTGGGGATGGTTTCCGCGTGTATTTCCCCGGATTTGCGGCTGGCTCACTGCTCCGGCTGGTCGGCGGGCATTCGCGCACTATGTCAAGCAAAACGGACTGCCCGACATCATCCATGCCCATAACATCTTTTATAGCGGCTATATGGCGGTTCGCATTCGGGAACAATGGCCTATCCCCGTCGTGCTGACAGAGCATTCTACTAATTTTTTACGCGGGCGCATTTTCCTGCCAGGGCAACATCACATTGCCCGATATACGTTGTCCGGTGTGAACAGCGCACTGGCAGTGAGTACCGTTCTGGCAGATAAGCTGCGAGCATATCGCATTCCAACGGTTGAAATTGATACGGTGCATAATGTCGTAAACACTGAATTTTTTGCACCTTTGCCCACGTCAACGTTATCGCCAACTTTCACGTTTGTTGTTATAGGCGCTTTGATTCCCCGTAAAGGTATTGATATGTTAATTACGGCCTTCGCGCGTACATTTAAGCAGAAAACAGTCCAACTTCAAATTGTCGGTAAAGGCCCGCAGCGACCAGACCTCGAACGATTGGTTGAGTCACTCGGATTACAGTCTCAGGTACAATTCTTAGGTCAATTATCGCGCGAACAGGTGCGTGATGTGCTGCAAAATTGCCACGCACTGGTGTCGTCTAGCTCTATCGAGACATTTGGTGTCACGCTCATTGAGGCGCTGGCCTGTGGCAAACCCGTCGTCGCAACCCGTTCAGGCGGCCCACAAGAAATTCTGGATGAATCGAATGGGATTCTGGTGTCGGTTGGTGATGAAGAAGGTTTAGCTACTGCTTTGCAACAGATGGTAGCGCACTATGCAGATTATGACTCCCACCAAATTCGAGAAAATGCGGTAGCCCGGTTCAGCGAGAAAGCGGTTGTTGCCCATCTCGAGTCGATTTATCAGCAAATTGTCCAGACTGAAGCCAGTTGACATGATCCAACCGCTCAAAATCCTCTCCGTCGTCGGGGCGCGTCCTCAATTTATCAAAGCCGCGCCAATGTCCCGCGTGCTGCGACAGACTCATGACGAATTCCTCGTCCACACGGGTCAGCACTATGACGATAAAATGTCGCAGGTGTTTCTCGACCAGCTTGGCATTTCGGTGGACTTGAACCTTAATGTCGGGTCGGGCAGTCATGCCGAACATATGGCGGCGATGATTGTGCCGCTGGAAAAGGCCATGCTGGAACAAAAGCCGGATTGGGTACTCGTCTATGGCGATACCAATTCGACACTCGCGGGCGCATTAGCGGCGGCCAAACTCAACATCCCGGTGGCGCATGTTGAGGCTGGATTACGCAGTTTTAACCGCACCATGCCGGAAGAAATCAATCGCGTGTTGACCGATCATATTTCGACTCTCCTGTTGTGTTCAACGCACGCAGCCGTGCAAAACCTGGCGGCTGAGGGCGTGACGGATGGTGTGGTCATTACCGGTGACATCATGGTCGATACACTGTTGATGTATGTCGATCATGCGCGGGCGACATCGACTGTGCTGCAAGCTATTGGACTCGCCGCTTCTGACTATGGCATCGTTACGATTCACCGCCCCGCCAATGCCGATTCACCGCAGAATTTGACCGAAATCGTCAAAGCCTTTAATGCGCTGCCGTTTCCGGTCGTGTTCCCGGTGCATCCACGCACCCGAAAAAACCTGGAGGCGCTGCCTATTGCACCGGCTTCGCATGTGCATCTGATTGAACCCGTGAGTTATCTGGATATGCTGGCGCTGCTGGATGGCGCGCAAGTCGCAATTACCGACTCTGGCGGCCTGCAAAAAGAGGCCTATGTGCTGCATACAGCCTGCGTCACCGTGCGCCCTGAGACGGAATGGGTGGAAACGGTCGCAAGTGGTTGGAACTGCCTCGTCGCGCCTGAACAGGATGCGATGGTCACAGCGATTACGACGATGGCGGCAGGCATTCAACGCGACCATCCTGATTATTATGGCGATGGACAGGCGGCACAGCGCATGGTACAGACTTTAGAAACCTATAGTGAGCAGAGACAACGTTCCTGATACAATAGATGTGTCATCTGCTGAAAGGTCATCATCACTCATATGAAAAATTTCGCACTGATCGGCGCAGCGGGGTATATCGCGCCA
>CAZTLI010000127.1:0-12348 GCA_964614375.1 uncultured Anaerolineaceae bacterium | reverse complement strand
CCTTGACGATCTTGATGCGGGCATCCTGAAGGATATTGTGCATAATATCAACCAATTAATGGGGCGTGTCATTCCTGATGTCATCAAACTGGAAGGCGAAGCCTATCAGCAGCGCTTGCAGGGTACGATTGCCAGCATCTTCCAGCGCCAGACACAACCCATCTTGCTCGTCCTTGAAGACTTGCAATGGTTGAACGAGAGTCTCGATGTGGTAAAACTGCTCACAGGTATGGTTGAGTATCTGCCGATTTTGCTCGTGGGCAGTTATCGCGTGGATGACCGTCCCGACCTGCCCAGTGAACTGCCAGACATGAACCTGATGAAGTTAGAGCGGCTGACCGAAGACAGTATTGCCGCCCTCAGCGTATCAATGCTCGGCGATTCGGGACGCCGCCCAGAAGTGATTGATTTACTGCGCCGCGAGACCGAAGGCAACATCTTCTTCATGGTTGAGGTTGTACGCGCGCTTGCCGAAGAAGCAGGCAGTCTCGATAACGTCGGACGGATGACCCTGCCTGAGTATGTTTTTACAGGGGGTGTTCAAGCGGTGCTGCAACGACGTTTAGCGCGTGTACCTGATGTGGATCGCGGCCTGCTACAACTTGCCGCCGCCGCCGGACGCGAACTGGATACACGTTTGCTCAACCACATGGCAAACGGCACGCATGTCGATAACTGGCTAATGACCTGCTCTAACTGCGCGGTGCTGGAAATTAAAGAAGGCACATGGCGGTTTGCACACGATAAATTGCGAGAAGCGGCTTTACAGAATATCTCGGAATCCGACCAGGCCAAATTGCATAAACAGGTCGCCGAATCGCTGGAAGCCACCTACCCCAATAGTCCCGGACATGCCGCAACTCTAACCCGCCACTGGCATCTGGCAGGCGATATGAAGAAGGAATGTCATTACGCCCGGCAAGCGGGTCAATATGCCTTGCGAATCAGCGCGCTCGAAGAAGCGATTCGCCATTTCAAGCGGGCCCTCGTCCTGCTGAATCAAGGTGTGCTCAACAAAAAAGACACGGCGCTGGCACAGGCTGAGGTGCATTGCAATCTCGGCGAAGCCATTCAATATACGGGCGACTATCCCGCTGCCACAATCCATCTTGAAACGGCACGCGATGCCTACAAAAACCTGAAAGACAATTCCGGCGTCATTCGTGCGCTGAATTTACTGGGTGACATCGCATGGCAGCAGGGCGATTATCAGGCAGCGAGCCAATTCTGCGAAGAAAGTCTGCAACTCGCCCGCAAAATTGAAGATGCGCGCGGTATTGCCCATGCGCTGAATCGCATTGGCATGGTTGCCCTTGAAAGAGGCAATCCGGCGGATGCGCGCGGATCGTTTGAACAAGCCCTTAACGTCACAGGTGCTGGCGATTATCAGGCCGAACGTGTGAGCGCGATGAATAATCTTGGTCTCGTCGCCTATTCACACGGCGAATTTGCCGAGGCCCGCACCCGATTTGAAGACAGCCTTGCATTGACCCGTGCCAGTGGTGAACGCCGCCGCGCCGCCGCCGTATTGAACAATCTGGGCGGTTTAGCGGGCATTCAGCAAGATTTTGATGCGGCGATCAAGTATTTTGAAGAAAGTCTAAAACTCTATAGCACCATTGGTGAACGGCGCGGCGTGGCATTAGGATTAGAAAATCTGGGCATTGCCGCTTTTGACCAGGGCGATTATGAGCGCGCCGAACCCTACTTTGCCGAAAGCCTGCAACTGGCACGCGACATCGGCAACCGCGCTGGCGAGGCGAGTATCCTCATTCATCTTGGCAATGTCGCCACCGCCCGTGCATTAAACGACCAGGCCCTGCATCGCTATCGGCAGTCGCTGCGTATCGCACAGGAGATCGAAGCGCTGCCACTCGTGATAGCCGCACTCATCGAAATTGCCACCATCTGGCCCGATACGTTGCGCGCACTCGAATTTATGGGCATGGTACTCAATCACCCGGCGACAGACGAACCGACCCGGCAGGAATCTGCGCCTAAATTGGAGACACTCAAAGCGGCGGTTGCAGAAGATGTCGCCGAAAAACAGTTGGAAAAAGGAAAATCGCTGGCGCTTGATACGGTGGTTAATGAGGTGCTCAAAGGCGGCGCAGCCAACGACGATTTGGACTAAGGGGTTATGTCAGACGCCTGTTTAGCCGCAGATGTTGTCCCTATGACAGCCAGCGTTTGCGGCGTTTATAGTGCTTGACATCGCGGTAGCTTTTGCGATGCCCAACTTCGGTTAAGCCCAGATAAAACTCGCGCACGTCGGCATTTTGACGCAAATCGTCGGGTGTACCGTCGAGCACGATACGCCCATTTTCCATAATATAGGCGTAATCTGCTATTCGCAGGGCAATGTTGGCATTCTGCTCAACCAGAAGCAAGGTTGTGCCCTGTTCCTTATTAATCCGTTCGATAATGCCAAAAATCTCTTGCACGAGCATTGGCGCAAGCCCTAGCGACGGCTCATCCAGCATCATCAGATGCGGTTTTGCCATCAACGCCCGCCCAATTGCGAGCATTTGCTGCTCACCGCCGGATAAAAAGCCCGCGACCTGTGCGCGGCGTTCGGCCAGACGCGGGAAATAGCCATAGACCATCTCCATCTTGTGACCGACTTCACGCTGATACCGCAGTGTATAGGCGCCCGCCCGCAGGTTCTCATCAACAGTCAAATGCTCGAAGATGCGCCGTCCTTCCATCACCTGAAAAATGCCGCGCCGCACAATCAAATCAGGATTCCGATTTTGAATCGACTCGCCCTGATAGACAATCGAGCCATCCGTGACTTCGCCGTCTTCTGGCTTCAACAGGCCGGAAATCGCCTTTAGCGTGGTAGATTTGCCCGCGCCATTCGCGCCCAGCAGCGCCACGATTTGCCCTTCCCCCACTTGCAGCGACAAACCTTTGAGCACGAGAATTACATCATTATAGATCACTTCGATGTTATTCAGACTTAGCAGCATGTTGTTAGCCTGGCTATCTTCACTCACTTAACACCTCGAATGGATGAAACACAGGGTGAGGCCAAAGCCCCACCCCGAAACCTGTCCAACAGGCTTACATATCTTCTTCCATGTCGCGCAGGTCGATGACATCACTGACTTCGACCCATTGACCATCTTCAACACCGAAGATAATCAGCGAGCGGTTGCCACGATGGTCATCTGGTGTGAAGGTAATGGTGTCGGAGGTAATGCCACCTGTATCGAACTCGGTGATGGTTTCAAGACTGGCGCGGATGTTCTCGCCCGTCAATTCCAGACCATCAGCGAGCGTGATCCGAATCCCTTCGACCATCACCGCCATCGTCCACCACCCCTGTGTATAGTGCAGGTCGGTCTCTTCGAGTGAACTGCCATTGGCTTCCAGATAGGCAGCAGGGTCTTCTTGTCCGGGTACTTCGACTGACAAGGGGCCAAACGGCAGCGCACCGATGACGCCTTCCGCCGCATCGCCTGCCAGTTCGATCAGATTTTCATCTGAACACCAGTTCAAGCAGCCAATTTGGACGAATTCAGTCAAACCGAGTTCCGCCGCATTCCGCACCAGCAGCGCCGCCGGGCTGGATACATTCTGGATAATGATGTGCGTCATACCGTCAAGCGTGGTGTCCGCCGATTCGAGTTCAGCGGTCAGGTCAGTCGCGCCACCGGGCATTGCGACACGGGTGGTGGTAATTCCATTTTCTTCCGCGAAAGCCTCGCCATCTGCTAACGGTGATGTACCAAATGGACTATCGTGATGGAACAGTGCCACACGCATGTCTGCCGGGTCATTACCATCGGCAACCCATTGGTCGTACATGTACTGCATCATAATCACCATCTGGTCGCTGTAGGTCGTGCCGACGAGGAAGTTATACGGCGCTTCACCACTGGGGTCATTCAACGTCGCTGCATACGACGCCGACATAAACGGCAGTTGATCATCGGCAATACGTCCGCGCAGAGCTTCAGTATCACCCGTACCCCAACCCATGAACGCGACTACCCCCTGATCAACAAATTGGGTATAGAGGTCTTCAGCATTCGGCACTTGATAGGCATAGTCTTCCCAGATGAGTTCGACGGGACGCCCTTCAACACCGCCATTACTATTGACCCAATCTACATAGCCGCGAACGCCATCGGCATAGGGCGTGCCCACGTCCGATGTTGCGCCAGTCAGATCGAAGATTGCGCCAATTCGAATTGGTTCCTGGGCGATACTCAATCCACTGACTAAGCCCAGTGCAACCAGCAAGACAACCACTAAGAACAGCTTTCTATTTCGCATACGCTTCTCCCATAAGTTTAACTAAATTGATGTGCAGCCTGCATTAGCCACACGGTAATTATAAACACTGTGCAGCACAGTGCCTATTCCACCCCTTAGTAACTGAAAGGCCACAGGCGAAAGTAGTCCTTGATATTGCGCCACATCTTCACAATACCTTCGGGTTCTAAAACCAGCGTCAAAATAATCGCCAGCCCAAAGGCACCCTGTTCCAGATGGGGCAGCATTTCAGTAAATTCGCCAATGAACGTTTCTGCGCCAGTTCCCGCGCCACCCAGACCCAGCAGCACACTTTCGATAGCATTGCCCAGTGTCCGCAAGAGCTGGGGCAGAAGTGTTATGAACGCCGCCCCATAAATTGACCCGGAAATCGACCCCAAACCGCCGATGATAATCATCGCCAGATATTGAATCGACACATTAATCGTAAAACTTTCCCAGCTAATTGAGGTGCTGCGCTGGGCGATGAGCGCCCCTGCCATGCCGACAAAAAATGACGACACGGCAAATGCCAGCAGTTTATACCGAAAGATATTCACGCCCATCACCTCAGCAGCAATGTCTTGATCGCGGATGGCGATGAATGCCCGCCCGATATGAGTCCGAAAAAGGTTCGTCACTGCGATGACGGTTAGCCCAAAACACAACACCACAATGATATACAGCGCCCATTCATTATTACTCAAGGAGTAACCCAAGAAGTTCGCATTGGGAATAACCAGCGCCTCGCCCACCCGGTTATTGATTTGCCCATCAACCGGGTCCCAGTTCTTGATAACCCATTCGACGATTTGCTGTGCCGCTAATGTCGCCACAGCCAGATACAAGCCTTTTAAGCGCAAGGACGGAATACCGAAGAATGCGCCAATGACCGCCGTGACGAGTGCCGCCAGTATAATCGACAACCACCAGGGCACCCCCAGATACACCACCAGCAATCCCGAAGCATACGCCCCAACTGCCAGAAACGCGCCCTGACCAAGGCTGATTTGCCCTGTATAACCGACGAGGATATTCAGCCCAAGCGCGCCAATCGCCGCAATCATCACATTATTGATGAAACGCATCTCAATCGGCCCCGCAATAAACGGGAAAATGAGCAGTCCCGCGATGAACAACGCCAGCCGAACACGCTGGGCCGTCGTCGGACGAAGCTGCATATCGGAGGCATAGGTTTCGTGATAGACACCACTCTGTTCAGGCATAATTCACTCCTAGACGCGCTCGATAACTTCTTGCCCGAACAAACCATAAGGCCGCACCATCAACACCCCAATCAATACAACATACGGAATCACACTCTTTAATGTGGGGTCGATATATCCACTGACATATTGTTCAATGAGGCCAATCGCCAGACCACCTATAATTGCGCCGGGAATACTATCTAATCCTCCGAGAATAATCACCGGGAAAGCGCGCAGCCCGACCCCCGCGATATTGCCACTGACATCCGTCAAATTCGCGACCATGAGACCGGCAATCCCGGCGGTGACGGCGGCAATCGACCACGTAAGCGCAAATATCCGGCTGATGCTGATGCCCATACTCATCGCCGCCTGCTGGTCATCGGCAGTCGCGCGCATGGCAATGCCCTCTTTGCTGCGGCGAAAAAACAGGATGAACAACAGCACCAAAGCGGCAACAACCACCATCGTATAGATACGGTCATATTGCAGCAGTGCCGGACGCCGCGCCCCTTCAATCACCAGACGAAAGGCGCTGCCCTCAAATATCTCCGGGAATATGTCAGGCGACGGTTGTGGGGTCACACCCCATATCGTACCGATAATCGCCTCTATCACATTGCTCATGCCAATCGTGACCATAATGACGGAGATAATCGGTTCACCAATCAATGGCCTGAGTATCAACCTTTCGACCAGCACGCCAACCAATACCATAATCACCGCGGCGATGATAAGCGCGGGTACAATCGGCAGTTCACGCCGGATGATGAGTTCAAAACACACATACGCGCCCAACAACATGAACTCACCATGGGCAAAGTTAATGACATCGGTGGATTTGAATATCATCACCAGTCCCAACGCAATCAGCGCCAGCAATATGCCCTCGCTGATGCCGGTGTAGGTCAATGTAATAAACTGTCGAATGTCATCGGGACTCATACTAATTCCTAATAGTTGCAATTAAGTTTAGGCTGGTGCAGCGACAATTGGTGGCAGCACCGTTTCAATAGGTAATTCAATCTTTAATGTCGCCTGACTGCCATCTTGATAGCTAATCGTCGTTTCGAGATTGATACTATCGACATCCCCATATAAACCATCAATCATCTCAGTGTACCGTTCTGCCACATAACCCCGCCGGACTTTGCGCGTGCGAGTCAGTTCGGCGTCATCGGCATCCAATTCCTTATGCAGCAGTAAAAACCGCCGAATACGGGCTGCATCGGGCAAATCATCATTCGTGCGTTCGACAGCCTCGCGTATCAGGGCATAAACTTCTGGCTTCTGCGCGAGGTCGGTATAGGTGGTATAGGCGATATGATGATTTTCCGCCCATTTGCCCACATTGCCAAAGTCGATGTTAATCATCGCCGTCACATAAGGCCAATCGCCCCCAAAGACAACCGCCTCACGCACATATAGGCTGAACTTCAATTTATTCTCGATGAACTGGGGCGAGAACTTGGTGCCATCATGCAGCGTCATCACATCTTGCGCCCGGTCAATGACAATCAAATGCCCGTCGTCATCAAAATAACCCGCGTCCCCAGTCCGCACCCAACCATCCGCCAGACGGGTTTCGGATGTGGCCTGCTGGTTGTTATAGTATTCGGTGAAGACCATTGGCCCCCGCGCCAGAATTTCGCCGCTGTCGTCTATGCGAATTTCTGCACCCGGCATCGGCACGCCAACCGTCTGGAACTTAATATCTTTGTCCTGATGCACCACGCAAATGCCCGTCGTCTCCGTCTGACCATAGCCCTGCTTGAGATTGACGCCCAGCGCATGGAAAAAGCGAAAAATATCTGGCCCCAGCGCCGCACCACCCGTATAGGCCCATTTGATCCGCTTCATGCCAAGCTGGTCGAGCAGGTTGTTGAAGACCAGCCAGTAAGCCAGCCTATCCTTGAGCTTCTGTAGCAGGCTCAAGTCCTGCCTGGCGAAGCGGGTATCGGCAATATCATAGCCCCAGCGCATCGCCAATTGATAGAGTTTCCGTTTCAGGCGATTCGTGTCTTCAATTTTGACCTGCACCTGACTGACCATATTCTCCCAGATGCGCGGCGGCGCGAAGATGATATGCGGGCCAATTTCGCGGATATTGTGCTGGACGGTCTCTGGTTCTTCGGGAAAATTGAGCGCAAAGCCCTTCAACATCCCACACGCGACCGAAATCATCTGTTCGCCTATCCACGCCAACGGCAAGAACGACACAAATTCATCATCCAGCCCGAATGGGTCAACCGCCGTCAAACCCTTGCCCATCGAGATGAGATTGTCATGGGTGATACAGGCCAATTTAGGGCGAGACGTTGTGCCCGACGTGGTGGAAATAATCGCCACATCCGTTCCCTGCCCCTGCTCCACCCGTTCATCAAAGAATGCAGGGTTCATATCGTGAAAATCGCGTCCTAATGTTTCAACGTCCGGGAAACCCATCAAAAACGCTTCATCGTAGTGGCGCAATCCTTTAGGGTCGTAATAGATGACCTTCTGGACGCCTTCCAATGTTTCCCAGATGTCAATGATTTTATCGACCTGTTCCTGATCTTCCACCACAATATAGCGAATATCCGCCTGCGCGATGATGTAGCGTACTTCATCAACCACCGAGTCCTGATAAACACCGATAGACGCACCACCCATTGACTGTGCTGCCAGTTCGCTAATCACCCACTCCGGGCGATTGTCACCAATGATAGCGATGTGGTCGCCCCGGTCAAAGCCCATACAGTGCAAACCCAGCGCAAAGTCACGGACACGCTCAAGATACTGCTGCCATGTGAACGACTGCCAGATACCGAAGCGTTTTTCGCGCAATGCCACTTTATTCGGGAACAGTCGGGCATTCTCGCGCAGTTGTTTGGGCATCGTATCAATGGTCATGGGTACTAATCCTCATTTGTCCCAACGAATGGTCTTCACCAAGATACGCATTGATGACCGATTCATTCTGTTTGACTTCATCGGGTGTGCCGTCGCCGATTTTGCTGCCGAAATCTAATACGGCTACGTGGTCTGAAATATCCATCACCACGCCCATATCGTGCTCAATCAAAACGATGGTCACGCCCCATTCTTCGTTGATGTCCAGAATATAGCGGGCGATGTCTTCCTTCTCTTCGACATTCATACCCGCCATGGGTTCATCCAGCAGCAGCAAACCCGGATTAATCGACAGTGCCCGTCCCAGTTCCACCCGCTTTTGCAGGCCATAGGCCAGCGCACCAACCATCTGCTTGCGAATCCCCTGAATTTCCAGCAGGTCAATTACATGCTCCACAAACTGCCGGTGGACAATTTCCTCGCGCTGCCCTGCCCCCCAGTACAGCAGCGCCGTGAAAATATTCTTTTGCATGTGGACATGCCGTCCCAACATGAGGTTATCCAGCACGGTCATGTGGCTGAAGAGTTCGATATTTTGGAACGAACGGGCGATACCAAGCGAGGGCAGTTTGTGCGGTGGGGTTTTGGCGAGATTGACGTTGCCATACAGGATTTGGCCTTCCTGCGGGCGATACAACCCGCAGATGCAGTTCAACAGGCTGGTCTTGCCCGCCCCGTTTGGCCCGATGATGGCAAATATCTCACCCGGTTGGCACGTCATACTCACTTCATTGAGCGCCCGCACTCCGCCAAACCGTAAACTGAGATTTTCAATAATCAAGGGATGATTTGTGGGTTTGTCCTGTTCGTATGGTCGGGCAAATCGCGACAAATGCTGCATGAAACATAACCTTTTGCCTAAAACATAATAAGTGCGTCCTTTTGCGTGATTATAACGAACTTTGACGAATTTGCACGAAGTGGACTCTGTCGCTGATCAGGAAACGAATGTCACAAATTCTGACACAACTCTGATATATACCTGATTGACATGAACGCAGGAGGCGGCGTACAATTTTAATTGGTATACCAATGATTTGCATACACAAGATTGGCACACAAATGACAGATGCACTACACATTCGTGCGATAGAACTCCGCATGTTGATGGGGATGATTGCCAAAGTCGGCAAACAAGCCTTTGAGCAGCATCTTGCCTCGCTCAACATCGACCTCAGCGGGTTGCAATTCGGGATTATGCACACGCTGGAAGAAGAGCCGATGATCATCAGCGAACTCAGTCGGCGGTTTTCGCTCGACCCATCCACACTTGTGCCCACGATTGACGCGCTGGAACGCAAGGGATTGGTCAGCCGAGACCGTGACCCCAACGACCGACGGCGAATCCCGATTGCACTCACTGGCGCAGGCCGTGCGCTGCTCGAACGCTTACCCATTACCAGCGAGACCGACCCGCTCTATGTCAGCCTGCAAAATATGGGCGAAGACGCGGCAGACTTGCTTATCAAGCTGATGCGCGAACTGGTAAAAAACCTGCCCGAAGGCGACGAACTCATCCAGAGTGTTGATGCCCGCTTCAATGTGTATTGTGCCAAGTTAGAACAAAAACCCGGGAAATAACGTATAGCCATACGGAAGTCAGAAGAAAGAGAATGCTATGCAAGCAACCGCCAACATGCCCCAACGCCGTCGTCAGGAACGCGGTTCGGGTGACAGCACGCTCGGACGTGCTATCCGCTATCTCGGTCATTATCGGCGCGCGACCATTATCGCCTATGCCGCCCTTATCATCGCAACATTAGCCCAACTTGGCGTGCCAGAACTCGTCCAGAATATGGTCAACACCACTGCCAATGGGGTCATCGCCGCCAACTTACTCGACATCGAAAATCCTGTTGCACGGGCAGGTGCAATCGTGGCATATGGTGTCCCTGCACCACAATTACAAGAAACCCGCGACCTTGCGCCCATGCTGTTGGTAAATGCGGCCCTGCTCATAATTGGCTTCGCCATCATGCGCGGCGTCTTTTCATTCGTCCAGACCTACACCGCAGAATGGACATCGCAAGGGGTGGCCTATACGATGCGGAATGAGATTTTCACCAAAATCCAACGCCTATCGTTCAGCTATTATGACCAGCACCAGACCGGGCAACTTATGATACGGGCAACGGACGATGTAGAACGGGTGCGTGTCTTCATTTCACAAGGGTTGCTGCTGGCGGTGCAGGCGCTGGTGCTGCTGGTCGCGACTCTGATTATCCTATTCCTGACCAACTGGCAGCTCACGCTGGTTGTCATCCCGATTTTGCCGATTGCCATGCTTCTGTTCATGTTCTTTGGTAAGTTGGCACAGCCGTTGTTTATGGAAGTGCAAAAACGCCTCTCCGCTTTGAACACCATTCTTCAGGAGAACGTCGCAGGTATCAAAGTCGTCAAAGCCTTCACGCGCGAAAAACACGAGCAGAAGCGCTTTGACCTTTCCACCGACGAATTGTTCGACCAACAGATGAAAGTCAGTCGTACCTTCGCCTTCCTGTTCCCGATTATCTTTCTCGTGGCACAGGTTGGTCAGGCAGTCATCCTCTATTTCGCCGGCAGCCAGATTCTGGGCGGCACACTCGATCTCGGTCAGTATCAGAAGTTCTCGCTGTATCTGGTTTACATCTTCCTGCCATTGGGTCAGCTTGGTTTCATCATTTCGTTGATGTCACAGGCCACAGCATCCGCCAATCGCATTTTCGAGATTCTGGACGCCAAAAGTGATGTCGTCGATAAACCCGATGCCATCACCCTGCCCGAAATCGCGGGGACTGTCGAATTCCAGGATGTCACCTTCCGCTATTTCAATTCCAGCGAACCGGTGTTGAGCAAAGTCAACTTCAAGGCCAATCCGGGACAAACTATCGCCCTGCTCGGCGCAACTGGCAGCGGCAAGACGACGATTATCAATCTCATCCCACGTTTCTACGATGTCAGCGCTGGCAGCGTGTTGATTGATGGCTATGACTTGCGCGATGTCACAATAGACAGTCTGCGCTCACAAATCGGTATCGTGTTGCAAGAGACGAATCTGTTCACAGGCACAATCCGCGACAACATCGCCTTTGGCCGCCCGGACGCCACGATGGAAGACGTCATCGACGCCGCTAAAGCCGCCGCCGCCCATGATTTCATCATGGAATTTCCCGATGGCTATGATACGCGCGTCGGCGAACGCGGCGCAACCCTTTCTGGCGGTCAAAAACAACGTGTCGCCATTGCCCGCGCACTGCTGCTCAAACCGCACATCCTCATCCTGGATGATTCAACCAGCAATGTGGACTTCGCGACAGAACGACAGATTCAGAACGCGCTCGATGCCTTAATGCAAGGGCGCACGAGTTTTGTTATCGCCCAGCGTATCTCTACCGTTCGCAATGCCGACCAGATTATCGTATTACACAAAGGCGAAGTTGCTGCGATAGGCACTCATGCCGAACTCATGGAAAACAGCCCGATTTATGCCGAAATCTACACATCACAGTTGATTGATGACACGGCGACACCGCAGGAGGCAAATTAATCATGATGGGAATGGACGGCGGACGCCGTATCCTCGACCAGGAAACGTCAAAGGCCGAAAACACAGGCTACACCCTGCGGCGTTTCTGGAGCTATTTCAGGCATTATTGGCTTGGCCTGCTGCTGGCACTGGCACTGGTTGTCGGTTCGGCATGGACCCAGGTCGTTTCACCCGACCTCATCGGACAGGCCGTAGACTGTTATCTGTTCCCACAGGCACAAACACCCGATGCCTGCTGGTACAGCGACATTGCAGCGAATGCGCCGGTGGATGAGCGGCTTGCTGGATTGGGCGGGCTTGTCTTGCTGCTCGTTGGCCTGTTCGTGTTAGGGTCGATTTTGACGGGTCTCTCATTCTATGCCATGAACTGGACAGGGCAGAGCGTGCTGCGGCGCGTGCGACAGCATTTATTCCATAAAATTCACCAGCTTTCGATGGGCTACTACGCGAAATCCGAAG
>CAZTLI010000126.1:4526-12375 GCA_964614375.1 uncultured Anaerolineaceae bacterium | reverse complement strand
TTGAAGTCTGGCAGGCCAATGCGTGCGGGCGCTATATCCACAAGAACGACCAGCACGACGCGCCGCTTGACCCCAATTTCAATGGTGCAGGGCGTATGTTGACCGACGCCAACGGAGAATATCGGTTCATCACGATTAAGCCGGGTGCCTATCCCTGGGGTAATCATTCCAATGCGTGGCGTCCGCCGCATATTCATTTTTCGGTAGGCGGCTCCTTGTTTGTGTCGCGCCTGGTCACACAGATGTATTTTCCCGGCGATCCGCTGCTGGAACTCGATCCCATTTATAACGGCATCCCGGATGAAAATGGGCGCAAACGCCTGATTTCGGAATATGCACATGACATCACCGAAGAACAATGGGCGTTGGGTTACTGCTTCAATATTGTGCTCAACGGCACGCGCATGACGCCGTTTGAAACGTAAGGAAGGCAGCGATGCAGAATAAACAAACACCCAGCCAGACCGTCGGGCCATTCTTCCACTATGGTTTGCTGGACAAAGGCGGCGAGAACATCCTCGTCACCGAACAAAGCAGAGGCCAGCGCATCTATATCTCCGGGCGCGTGATTGATGGCGCTGGCGACCCGATTTCAGACGCTTTGCTGGAAATTTGGCAGGCCGATAGCAGCGGCATCTATAACCATCCGGCAGACCCCAATCACGCGAAGGCCGATAAACATTTCGCCGGCTTCGGGCGTGCGGGGACGAATAACGATGGTCAATTTACGTTCAAGACGGTGAAACCGGGCGCGGTGGCCTTTGACGAGACCCGGCAGCAAGCGCCGCATATCAATGTGCGGGTATTCGCGCGTGGGATGCTGATTCATGCCTATACCCGATTGTATTTTTCCGACGAAGCCGACGCCAACGCCAGCGACCCGGTGTTTAACCTCGTCCCGGCAGACCGCCAGCATACGTTAGTCGCGCATTTAGAAGCGGGCGAACTGCCGACGTATTGCTTTAATGTCGTGCTGCAAGGCGAACACGAAACGGCATTTTTCGATTTGTAGTTCTCGGTGTCCTTTGTGCCCTCTGTGGTTAATTTTTGAAGATTTGAACCACAGAGACACAGAGCGCACAGAGGAAAAGATAGTGAGAGACTCTTGAACTCCGACCTGTTTAGCCCACTCTTTAGCGACGCGGAAACCGCCGCCATCTTTTCGGACGCGCAGTTGGTGCGAATGATGCTGATGGTTGAAGCGGGCTTAGCGCGCGTCCAGGCACACCTGGGCATTATCCCGCAGGACGCGGCAGATCGGATTGCGACGGCAGTCGATAGGCTCAATATTGATATGGGAGCGCTGCGGGCGGGTGTGGAGAAAGCCGGCGTACCGACTATTGACCTGATTCGACAGTTGCGCGAACACGTCGGCGGCGAGGCGGCGGCGTATGTGCATTGGGGCGCGACGACACAGGACATTATGGATACGGCAGTTGTGCTGCAACTGCGCGCTGCCCTTGTCCCTATCGAACAGCGCCTTAACCGCCTCATCGGGCAGTTCGCACAGTTAGCAGATTCCCATCGTCACACCTTGATGGTCGGGCGCACCCATTCACAGGCCGCGCTGCCGATTACATTTGGATTGAAAGTCGCGGGCTGGCTCGCGCCACTCGTCCGTCATCGCGAACGGCTGACACAGCTCAAGCCGCGTCTGCTGGTGGTGCAATTTGGTGGCGCTGCCGGGACGCTGGCATCCATAGCGGGTGATGGCCTGGCGGTGATGACCGGACTGGCGGAAGCGCTCAATCTCGGCGTGCCCGTGATGACATGGCATACCCAGCG
This sequence comes from uncultured Anaerolineaceae bacterium, assembly GCA_964614375.1. Classification (GTDB taxonomy): domain Bacteria; phylum Chloroflexota; class Anaerolineae; order Aggregatilineales; family Phototrophicaceae; genus CAZTLI01. The sequence continues at coordinate 10,590 of CAZTLI010000126.1, read as the reverse complement.
CGATTCACTGGTGGAATTGGCGGGTTGGCTGTCACTGGTCACGGGCAGTCTGGCGAAGATGGCGCAAGACATCATCTTAATGGCGCAGAGCGAAGTCGGTGAAATCCGCGAATCGCACGACAACGCGCGCGGCGGGTCGAGCACCATGCCGCAAAAGTCTAACCCCATCATCAGCGAAGGTATCATCGCGGCGGCACGCACGAATGCCTCACACCTGGCGGCGCTGCATCACGCCATGATACAGGAACACGAACGCGCCACACATGGCTGGCAGATGGAATGGCTCAATCTGCCGCAGATGGTGATTTTGACCGCCGCCACGCTCAACAAAGCGGTGTTCCTGAGCGAAAATCTGGTGGTGGATGTGGAACGGATGCGGCACAATGTGCGCGCGACCAACGGCCTGATGCTGGCGGAACGGCTGACCTTTGCGCTTGTGCCGCTGCTCGGACGTGCCGAAGCCAAACAACTGGTCAAAGAAGCCTGCCAGATTGCGGCAACTGAGAATCGTCATTTAGTCGATGTTGTGTCTGCGCGGACACAAATCACATTAGATTGGGACACCTTGCGCGACGAAGCGAGCTATCTCGGTGTGACCCATGAATTGATTGACCGGGCGCTGCATTCAGTCTATGAAGCGGAGTCACTGACGATATGAAGAAAATTCAGACACAGGGCGTTCACCATATCACCATGATTGGCGCAGATCGCCAGACCAGTATTGATTTCTGGGAAGGGGTGATGGGGATGCCGTTGGTCTTCGAGCAGCCGAATCTGGACGTGCCAGAAGAGAGTCATCTGTATTTTGACCCCGGCGACGGGCGGCTGCTGACGGTCTTCACCAATGAAAATCGTGTCCCCGACTCAACGCGCAATCCAGAGGGTATCGGCAATTTGCATCATATTGCCTTCACCGTCTCGCGCGCGACCTATACACAGGTCGCGCAGCGGTTGGATGAACGCGGCGTCAAACACACGGGCGAGATAGACCGGGGCTTCATGGATTCGATTTATTTCCGTGACCCGTTGGGGCAGTTGCTCGAATGCGCGACCTATAAATTCGACCCGCCTGTGGGCGCGACGCATACGGATGTGTTGTTCGAGGCGCACAAATTGCGCGCGGCGCGCGGCGACCATCACATCGCCGATGAACACCTCGCCGATGCCATCGCGTTACTGGTCGAACGGCGTCAGGGGTCACTCTCGACAGACCGCGCCGCCAAAGACCCGTATACCGAGAAGCCGCCTGTGTGGGATTAGGTATTGGATGCGTGATAGATAGAAATGCAGTTAAAGCGTTATTTGCAATGTTTGCCGCCAGAGACTAAAGTCATCCGGCTACTGTAGTACCATGTCCACTGAAGTGGGGACTTGCGGAGGCGCAAAATTGCACAATCAAGTTTTTCTGTCATCTTCAGATGACGTGGTTTTCAGGCAGCCGCACGTTTTAACGTGTGGTGGGAAGTAAAAATACAAGCAATACGATAGAGAACATGAATAAAAGGATCATCATTTATGACCGAAGTCGTCATCGTCAGCGCAGTACGCACCCCCATCGGACGGATACGCGGCGCATTGGCGGACGTGCGTCCCGATGACATGGCAGCAATTGTCATCAAGGAAGCCATCCACCGCGCGGGGATAAACCCGGCGGACATCGAAGAAGTCTATATGGGCTGCGCCAATCAAGCAGGCGAAGACAACCGTAATGTGGCGCGGATGGGACTGCTGCTGGCGGGTGTGCCCGAACACGTCGCGGGCGTGACGGTCAATCGGTTGTGTGCCAGCGGCCTGAACGCGGTTAATCAGGCGGCGCGGGCGATTAAATGTGGCGAGGGCGATATTTTTGTGGCGGGCGGTGTCGAGAGCATGACTCGCGCGCCCTATTCGCTGCCGAAAAATCCGGTGGGCTATGGGCCGTCGGGCAATATCACAGGTTGGGACACGACGCTCGGCTGGCGCTACCCCAATCCGGCGATGGAAGCGATCTTTCCGCTCGAAGCGATGGGCGAAACTGCCGAAAATATCTACGAAATGAGCTGCGTGGGTACGATTGAAGGCGGGGCAATCACACGCGAGGAACAAGACCGCTTCTCGCTGCAAAGTCAGGAACGCGCCGTGAATGCCATCAACAACGGCTATTTCCAGCGCGAAATCGTGCCCGTGACCATCCCCCAGCGCAAAGGCGACCCGGTTGTGGTCGATATTGATGAGCATCCCTTCTATCGCCAGACGAATAATGGTTATGAGGTCGCGACGACGCTGGAAAAGTTGGGTAAATTGTCGCCTGCCTTCCGCAAAAATGGCAGCGTGACGGCGGGCAATTCCAGCGGACTCAATGACGGCGCGTGTGCGCTGGTGCTGATGGCGGCAGACAAGGCCGAAGCGCTGGGATTGACGCCCTTAGCCCGCTGGATGGGGTCGGCAGCGGCGGGCGTAGACCCGCGTGTGATGGGGTTGGGGCCAGTTCAGGCCACGCGCAAAGTGTTACAGCGAACAGGATTGACCAGTGATGACATCGACCTTGTGGAACTCAATGAAGCCTTCGCCGTGCAGTCGATTGCGGTACTGCGTGAATTGGGCATTCGTGAAGCCATCACCAACGTCAATGGCGGCGCGATTGCATTAGGGCATCCATTGGGCTGTTCTGGGGCGCGCATCCTGACGACACTGCTTTACGAAATGCACCGCCGCGCCGATGCGGGCGAGACGATGCGTTATGGGCTGGCGACGTTGTGTGTGGGTGTGGGACAGGGCGAAGCGACTGTGATCGAACTGGTGCGATGAGGATTATGGGACTTAACATTTCAGCATCAGCATTTTAGCTTAAAGACAAATCGGTTCTGCAAGAAGAATTTTGACTGACTGGCTGACGGCTGAATTGCTGACGAGCTAAAGGCTTTATAAGCAATCGGATACGAGAAATAGCGATGAAACACGTTCCACAAATCACAGCCGAAGAAGCCGCCGCGATGGTCAAAGATGACGACATCATCATGGCGGGTGGCTTCGGCATGACGGGCAATCCGGTGCATCTGCTGCACGCGCTGGCGCAAACGTCGGTCAGGGGTTTGACATACATCGGCAACAATGTTGGCGAACCGGGTTTAGGTGGCGGGCGTTTGCTGCGAAATGGGCAAATCAAGAAGGCCATCGGCTCATTTTTCACCAGCAATCCCGAAGCGGTGCAAGCGGCACAATCCGGCGCGATGGATTTCCAACTGCTGCCACAGGGGTCACTGGCGGAAGCGATTCGGGCAGGCGGCGCGGGTATCGGTGGCTTTTATACACCGACGGCATTGGGCACGGTCATTGCCGCAGACAGTGATACAAAGGTCATCAATGGCAAAACCCATGTCTTTGTGCCGGGACTGCGGGCGAATGTCGCTTTTTTGCGGGCGTGGCAGGCGGATACGGCGGGCAATCTGGTCTATCGCATGACCGAGCAGAATTTTAATAAGGCGATGGCGATGGCGGCAGACCTGGTGATTGCTGAGGTGGAGACGATTGTGCCAATGGGCGAAATCGACCCCAATAACGTCCATACCCCCGGCATGTATGTCGATTATCTGGTGCAAGCCCATACGACGCTTGAAGATTTAGGCTCATCGGCGTCAATTGAGTCGAGCAGCAAAAAGGTCAGCGATGAGCGCATGATTATGGCGCAGCGGGCGCTGGCGGAATTGCGTCCGGGCGATGTGGTCAATCTCGGCATTGGTATTCCGACGCTGGTAGCGGACTTGATCACACCGGAGCATGGCATCATCCTGCATACCGAAAATGGCATGGTCGGTGTTGGCCCCGCACCAGAAGCCGGCGGCGCGATGGACTATCCGGTCAACGCGGGCAAAATCCCGGTGACGGCACTGCCCGGCAGCAGTTATTTCGATAGCGCTGATTCTTTCGCCATGATCCGCGGCGGGCACATCGACGTGGCGATTATGGGCGGTCTACAGGTGGACGCCAGCGCCAATCTGGCGAATTGGGCTGTGCCCGGCAAACCGCTGTTGGGCGTCGGCGGCGCGATGGATTTGGCGTCCGGCGCACGCAGACTGATTATCACGATGACCCATACCAATCGCGATGGGTCGTCGAAAATAGTGCCTGAGTGTACGCTGCCGCTGACGGCGATGGGCGCTGTTGATATGGTCATTACTGAATTGGCGGTCTTTAGCTTTGTCGATGGACAATTGCTGCTGACCGAACTCATGCCCGGTGTGACACTGGACGACGTGCGCGAAAAAACCAGTACACGGTTTGTCGAGCGGTTGCGGGTCTAAAATGAATGCGATTAACGATTGAACCGCAGTGGACACAGTGTTTTTTAGCTGAAATGCGTGTGGTTGCATTTTTAGACCACAAAGCGCCAACCGACAGACATTACGATGGATTGAAAATAGTCATTAACATAGCGCATCATGCAGAAAGACTAGCCCCTTATGCTGTTGCAAGTACACAACATCAATAAAGCCTTTGGTGGGTTACAGGCTTTATCCAATGTCTCCTTCGCACTCGAAGCGGGCGAGACGCTTGGCCTGATTGGTCCCAATGGGTCGGGCAAATCAACGATATTCAATATCATCGCCGGAACGTTCCCGCCCTCTTCGGGGGAGGTGCGCTTCAGGGGTGATGCCATTACTGGTTTATCGGCGCACCGCATCGTACAGCGCGGGATTGCCCGCACCTATCAATCTGTGCGCCCGTTTATGCACCTGACCGTGCTCGAAAATGCGCTGGCGGGTGCGTGGTATGGCGGCAGCTTTGTGCGTTCCCGGCGTGATGCCGAAACCCGCGCGCGTGATGCCCTCGCCAATGTCGATTTACTGGATTATGCCGACCTGCCCGCCCATCAATTGACGGTCATGCAGCGTAAGTGGCTGGAAATCGCCCGTGCGCTGGCGACAGAACCCCAACTGCTCTTGCTCGATGAATTCATGGCGGGGTTGAATCCGTCCGAAGTGACACAGGCGGTTGAATTCATTAAACGCCTCAAACATCAGGGCGTGACCGTGATTGTGGTCGAACACATCATCAAAGCCATCACCAGTTGCAGTGACCGCATTGTCGTGCTCAATGCCGGGATGAAAATTGCCGAGGGCACGCCGTCTGAAGTCGTGCAAAATCCCGATGTGATTAGTGCCTATCTGGGGAGTAGTTATGCTCACTCTGTTTGATCTGAACGTCGCCTATGAAGATATTCAAGTATTGTGGGGCGTGTCGCTGACAGTGCCGAAACATGGTATTGTCGCGCTGCTGGGGTCGAATGGCGCGGGCAAAACGACAATCCTCAAAACCGCGCTGGGTTTGATGCGCCCGATGTCGGGGCAGGTGTTTTTCAATGGCGTAGACATCACCCATACGCCAACACATCATATCGTCAGTTCTGGCCTCTATCTCGTCCCGGAGTGGCGCGGCACATTCTCGACCTTATCGGTGCTGGAAAATCTGGAATTGGGGGCTTTCCCGGCCAGCGCCCGGCGCTTTAAAGACACCAGTCTACAGCATGTGTTCAGCATTTTCCCGCGTTTGCAGGAGCGTCAGACACAGCGCGCCGGGACACTCAGCGGCGGCGAACGGCAAATGCTGGCGATTGGACGGGCGTTGATGGCGCGACCCGAAATGCTCATCCTTGATGAACCGTCCTTAGGGCTGGCGCCCTTGATTGTCGAAGACATTTTCAAGGTCATTAAGCGCATCAACGAAGAAGATGGTGTGACGATTTTGATTGTCGAGCAGAATGTCAATCTGGCGCTGGAAGCGGCCAGTTATGGCTACATTCTCGAAAATGGGGTGGTCGTCGGCGAAGGCGAGGGTGCCGAGCTATTGAGCGATAAACGTATTCAAGAAGCGTATTTAGGATTGTAGGTCGTGGTGAAAAAGGGTCGCGGGCAAGATAGTGCCACGCACAAGGGATGTGCAAAAGCGGGCGTGAGGGTGCGCGTCGTATCCCTGTATCCTTTGCGCCCTTTGCGGTTCACTTGTTTTTAGCCAGCGGCAAACAACCAGTGACACAAAATATTAAAGGATTACTATGTCATCGGAGTTTATTCTTCAAAGTTTAGTA
>CAZTLI010000126.1:0-4426 GCA_964614375.1 uncultured Anaerolineaceae bacterium | reverse complement strand
CACAAAATATTAAAGGATTACTATGTCATCGGAGTTTATTCTTCAAAGTTTAGTATCGGGCGTGCTGGCGGGGTCGCTCTATGGCCTGGCGGCGATGGGTTTGTCGCTGGTGTTCGGCGTCCTCAAGGTGTTGAATGTCGCGCATGGCGAACTCATCATGCTCGGCGGTTATACTGCATTTTATCTATTTCAGACGTGGGGTATCGACCCCTATTTATCGCTGCTCGTTGTGGGGCCGGTGTTGTTGGTGGGCGGCGCGCTGCTGCATCTGGGCTTGTTCTCGCGCGTGGTGCAATTAGATGAAGAAAATCGCATCAAAAATTCGCTGCTGATTGGCTTTGGTCTCACGCTTATCTTGCAAACCATCGCCATTCGCCTGTTTACGGCGGATGAACGCAGCATCACCACCAGTTATTCAACCGCCGCGCTGGATATAGGGGTTCGGCTGCCCTTAGTGCGGTTTTCGGGGTTGATCATTGGTGCCTTGGTCGTGCTGGGGCTGCAAGTATTCCTGCGGCGCACCTATTGGGGCAAGGCCATCCGCGCGACGGCGGAAGATTGGCGCACGGCCAGCCTGACCGGAATCAACATCCGCCGCATGTATTTGATTACTTTTTCTCTGGGCGCGATGCTCGCAGGTCTTGCCGGGATGCTGGTGACGATGCAGCAGAGTGTTAGCCCGAACATCGGTCTTGGCTGGACGCTCAAGGCGTTGATTGTCGTCGTGCTGGCAGGATTGGGCAGTATGCCGGGCACGTTTATCGCCGGTATCATGCTCGGTGTTGCGGAGGCCGCCAGTGGATTGGTTGTCGGCGGGCAGTATAAGGAACTGGTGGGATTAGTCATCTTTCTGGTCATTTTGAGTTTGCGTCCAGAGGGCTTGTTTGGAGAACGTCATGATTAGTAGACGCTGGTTAGCATTTGGTGTCGTCGGACTGGCGCTGCTGCTCCTGCCGTTTAGCAACCTGTTTAGAGACAGTGATCTGCATTTGTTCATTGCGTTGTTCCAAATTGCGGGGTTGGCGGTAAGCTGGAATATCCTCGCGGGATTTGTGGGGCGGGTCAATCTCGGTCATGTCGCTTTTTTTGGCTTAGGGGCGCTGGTCACGCGCGAATTGTGGATGGTACATAACGTGCATGTGCTTCTGGCATTTTTGCTGGGAGGCCTTGTCGCCGCCATCGCCGCCATCATCATCGGCGCGCCTGCCCTGCGCTTGAAAGGGATTTATTTCTCCGTCGGCACGCTCGCCCTGGCCGAAGCCCTGCGCCTGACGGTGAATACCAATCTGCCGCGCATTTCAGGTTTACGGGGGCCGATGCTGCGCGAGTACGAATTGCCGTCGCGCTATTTGTTGGCGCTGGTGGTGCTGCTTATCATCGTTGCGGTGTCGATGTGGTTGTACCGTTCTCGGATCGGGCTGGGTATGATGGCGATTCGCGAAGATGAAGAGGCCGCCCGTTCGATTGGCATCAACGTTTTCAGCCACAGTTTGTTCGCGTTTGTGTTGAGCGCCTTTCTCGCTGGATTAGTCGGGGGTACGTTCGGTTACTATCACCTCAGTTACTATCACAGCCTGACCTTCAGCCCGGAATGGACATTTGATGCGCTGCTGGTGACGTTTATCGGCGGCATCGGCACGTTGACCGGCCCCCTGGTTGGCGCCATCTTTTTTGTCGTTCTGCGCGACATTCTCGGTAGTAATCCCGACCTCGCGAATGTGCATTTAATCCTTTTCGGTGTGATTTTTGTCCTTGTCGTTCTGGTGCTGCCGGGTGGTTTTATCGAATTCATCGACCGTATTCGCCAGCGATTTGGCGCAGCCACCCCAAAACGCCCGGAAAAACCCAAACAAACCTATTCAGATATACAAGAGGAATTACCATGAGCAAAATTAACCCACCCTTTAGAGCCGATCATGTTGGCAGTTTGCTGCGCCCACAATTCTTGCTGGATGCGCGCGCCCGCTTTCAAAATGGCGACATCACCCGGGACGAACTGCGCGAAGTCGAAGACGATGCGATCCGCGATGTCATCAGGAAGCAGGAAAATGTCGGCCTGAAAAGTATCACCGATGGTGAATTCCGCCGGACATTCTTTCATGTTGATTTTCTGGAACGGTTGCAAGGGGTCACGGTCAGCGGCGGCATCAACGTCCAGTTCAAAGGCAAAGGCGGCACGGTTGATTTCGCGCCACCGCGCCTATCGGTCACGGGTAAGTTGAAGCATGTTGAAGATATTCAGAAAGACGATTTCAACTTCCTGAAAGAAGTCACAGGGCAAACGCCGAAGGTGACGATTCCTTCGCCGACGATGGTGCATTTTCGCGGCGGGCGCAAGGCGATTGACATCGAGGCCTATCCCGATATGGAAGATTTTTTCGATGATCTGGCGCAATGTTATCGCGACGAAATCAAATCGCTGTACGATGCGGGCAGTCGCTATATTCAACTGGACGATACCAATCTGGCCTATCTGTGCGACCCCAAATTGCGCCAGGGCGCGAAAGAGCGCGGCGATGACCCGGATGAACTGCCGCGCGCCTATGCGGAATTGATTAACAAGGTCATTGATGACCGTCCCGACGATTTGCGTATCGGCATTCATTTGTGCCGGGGGAATTTCCGCAGTGCGTGGGTTGCCGAAGGGGGCTATGAACCGGTGGCTGAGGTACTGTTCAATGAATTGAATGTTGATGGCTATTTCCTTGAGTATGATGATGAACGCTCTGGCGATTTTGCGCCGCTGCGGTTTGTGCCCGAAAACAAAACCGTGGTGCTCGGTCTGGTGACGACCAAAGAAGCGGCGCTCGAAGGTGGCGCTGCCCTCAAAAAACGGGTTGAAGAAGCGGCGCAGTATATGCCGATTGACCAGATGTGCCTGAGTCCACAGTGTGGCTTTTCGAGCACCGTGCATGGCAACGACATCACCGAAGCTGACCAGTGGGCGAAGCTCGAAATGGTTGTCAATACCGCCCGCGACATCTGGGGCGATTAGTGAGCACGCCATCCAATTGGGTAACTCATGTGACACCCAATCCTGTATAAACTCCGGGGTTGTGTGGCGCATTTGTGACACTGAAGTCGTGGTGACTTCAGCAAAATATAATATGCTATGAAGGATTAGGAGGTTTTTGCAATGAAACGTTTGTTTATCGTGTTGTTGTTAGGCGCGCTGCTGATTTCGATGGGCGCGCTGGCGGTGGCACAGGACGATGGCCCCGATACGATTCGTCTGGGCGCGACTGTACCGTTGACCGGGCGTTACGCCGGTGGTGGGGCACAGGTCGAACGCGGCTATATGATGGCGGTCGCGAACATCAATGAAGGTGGTGGCGTCTATGTCGAGGAATATGACCGCCAGATTCCGCTGGAAGTCATTCTCCTTGATGACGAATCCGACCCTGTGCGCGTGGTCAGCAATCTGGAAGACCTGTATGCCGACGATGATGTCATCATCTATCTGGGTGGCTTCGGTAGTGATTTGCACGCTGCCGCCGCTGCGGTTGCCGAAGTCAATGGCGTGCCCTATCTGGGTGTGGCCTTCGCCTTGTGGGACATTCACCAGCAGGGGTTTGAATATCTATTCTCGCCCTTCCCCAAATCACCCGATTTGAGTCGCACAGTGTTTGAATTCCTCAACGAGACGCTGCCAGAAGATGAACGTCCGACCCGCGTCGGCATCCTGCAAGAACAGACCGACTGGGGCATCGAACTCGGTGGTTTCTGGCAGGCCGATGCAGAAGAATTCGGTTACGAAATCGTCGCAGTCGAAGAGTATGCACCCGGTTCGCAGGACTTCACCGACCAGATTCTGCGCTTGCAAGAAGCAGGTGTTGAGGTGCTGCTGTCGCTGCCCAATCCGCCTGATGGCATCACCATTATGACGCAAATGGCAGAATTGGACTTCACGCCGGCCTTCTCGCTGGTCATACGTGCGCCAGACCCGCCAACATGGTCGCAGTCGCTCGGTGTCAATGGCGATTATGTCGGGTTCATGCCCGGCTGGCACAATGCAATGGCCTTCCCCGGCGTGGATTTGCTCAACGAACAACACATCGAGATGATGGGGCGTCCTGCCGATCCTATCGTTGGCCCAGCATACGCGCTCATCCAGATTGCGGCGGCTGCGATTGAAAGCGCGGGCACGCTTGACCGTGATGCTGTGCGTGATGCAATTGCCGCAACCGACATGGATACAGTCATTGGCCCGGTCACCTTCCGCGAAGACGGGACAGGTGTGGTCGTGACGGCGCTCCTACAGTATCAGGCTGGTCGCCCGGAACTCATCTGGCCTGCCGAATTTGCCACCGCCGATTTTGTCTATCCCGCGCCACCGTTCAGCGAACGTGAAGCGATGACGGACGAAGAAGGCGGAAGCGACGAATAACCTCTCGGGTTTTCTCCGTACCTGGTTGTGGGGCATCGG